>CALLZL010000044.1 GCA_937859575.1 uncultured Chloroflexota bacterium | reverse complement strand
GGTATCAGCCAAGTCTCGATCTACATCGGCGGCGGGCGTATGGTCCACGCGATGACACCCCGCTATGGCGTGCAGGTGTCGAGTGTCTGGGGTAGCTACTGGACGAGCCGCTATGCTGGTGCGATCCGGGTGCGCCGCTAAATTCCAGAAGAAACACCCCTTCTCCTGCGGGAGAAGGGGTGTTTTGTTTTGGGCGGCGCGGGTGGGCCGGATCAGCCGCCCTGTTCGGGCCCGGCAAAGGCGACATCCGAGATCCGCATGAGTTTATCCCAGCGATGGCGTGATTCGATATAACGTACCGTTCCTGATGCCGAACGCATCACCACCGAATGGGTCTGCGCACCGCCACTGAAGAAGTTGACGCCGCGCAAGAATTCGCTTGATGTAATGCCGGTGGCAGCGAAGAAGACATTTTCGCCACGTACGAGATCTTCGGTGCGCAGGATCGTGTCGATCTCGATCTGATTCTGGCGCGCCAGCTTGCGTTCATCATCGTTACGTGGCCAGAGCTTACACTGGATCTCGCCACCGAGGCATTTGAGGGCGCATGCCGTAATCACGGCTTCGGGAGCGCCGCCGATGCCCATCAGAATATCGGCCGGTGGCGCTTCGGTGGATGTCACCCCCCCCGCCGAGACATCGCCATGGAGGATGAGCTTGATACGTGCACCGGTTTCGCGAATCTCGCGGATCAGATCGCGGTGGCGCGGCCGGTCGAGCACAATGACTGTTACGTCTTCGATGTTCTTGCGTAATGCATGGGCCACATTGCGAATATTCTCGGCCACCGGGGCTTCGATGTCGATTGCTCCACGCGCCTGCGGCCCGACGGCGAGTTTATCCATGTAGGCGATTCCCGACCAGTTGTAGAGCGAGCCGCGCTCGGCGATCGCCACCACGGCAATTGCCCCCGGCATACCTTCGGCCAGCAGGGTGGTGCCTTCGATCGGATCAACCGCCACATCGACTTCGGGCGGCTCGCCGGTGCCGACCCGCTCACCGGTGTAGAGCATCGGCGCTTCGTCTTTCTCGCCCTCGCCGATAACGACGATCCCATCCATTGGTACGCTGTCAAGTACCAGGCGAAAGGCATCCACGGCAGCCTGGTCGCCGGCCTTTTTATCACCACGGCCCATCAGGCGTGCTGCACGCATTGCGGCGGCTTCGGTGCAGCGTACCAGATCCATCCCCAGGTTCCGCTCCAGACGCATGCCGATCCTCGTTTCCTTCTGCTTGACTCAATGCTCTGTGCAGTATAGCAGGTCGTTCTTGCACGAGTGTTGCTCGATAAACACGATCTGTTTAACATGCATTTAATACCGCGATCCTTCAGGCTTAATCCATAGCGCATATCATACAGTAGCCGAAACGTGCAAAAAGTTTGCGCTGGGCGCTGCTGCCCCCTGTTCTGGGCAGCGGCATGTTGGTATGCAATCTGGAGGAGAAGATGTCTTTAGTGGTGAAACGTTTGCTCGCACTGCTGCTGCTTGGTTCGTTGATCCTGGCAGCCTGTGGTGGCCAGCCGGCTGCAGCGCCGACAGCGGCCCCGGCAGCACCGACGGCGGCCCCGGTGGCCGAAGCGCCGACGGCGGCCCCGGTGGCCGAAGCGCCGACAGTGGCCCCGGTTGCTCCGGCAACATCAAGTGTGATGCTGCCGGATGTGAACCCGGCAACCATCACGGGTGATATTATCGTGGCCGGGTCGAGCACGGTCTTCCCGCTGACCGAGCGGATGGCCGAGTTGTTCAACGAGGATGGCTATCGCGGCCAGATCACGATCGACAGCATCGGCTCGGGTGCGGGCTTCGAGCGCTTCTGCGTGGCGGCCGAGAGCGATATCTCGAATGCATCGCGGCCAATCAACGACCGTGAGCGCGAGTCGTGTGCCGCTAATGGGCGGGAGGCGATCGAGTTCCGTGTCGGCACCGATGCGCTGGCAATTGTGGTCAGCAGCGAGAACGACTTCGTCACTAACCTGACGATCGAGCAGCTGGCGGCGATCTACTCGGGGGCTGCCGCGACCTGGGCGGATGTGGACGCGAGCTACCCGGCGGAGGCGATCCAGCTGTTCAGCCCGGGCACCGACAGCGGCACCTTCGACTACTTCGTGGAAGAGGTGTTCGACAGCGACCCGGCGCCGATGCTGGCGGCTAACCCGCAGCTGAGCGAAGACGACAACGTGCTGGTGGCGGGGGTGGAAGGGTCGCCGTATGCGATCGGCTACTTCGGTTACGCCTACTACCAGGAGAACGCCTCGCGGCTGAAGATCCTGGATATCGAAGGGGTCGAGCCGACCGAAGCAACGACCGAAGACGGCAGCTACCCGCTGGCGCGCCCGCTGTTCATCTACTCGGCGGCCACGATCATGGCAGCCAAGCCACAGGTCGCCGCCTTCATCAACTACTACCTGACGTATGTCAACGACGAAGTCGTGGATGTTGGCTACTTCCCCGCCAGCGCGGCAGCGCTTGATACGGCGAAGAACAACTGGCTTGCCGCCACCAGTGGGGCAGTGGCAATGCCGGCACCGGCAATGGGCAATGTGACGCTGCCGGATGTGGACCCGGCGAGCATCACGGGTGATATTATCGTGGCCGGGTCGAGCACGGTCTTCCCGCTGACCGAGCGGATGGCCGAGTTGTTCAACGAGGATGGCTATCGCGGCCAGATCACGATCGACAGCATCGGCTCGGGTGCGGGCTTCGAGCGCTTCTGCGTGGCGGCCGAGAGCGATATCTCGAATGCATCGCGGCCAATCAACGACCGTGAGCGCGAGTCGTGTGCCGCTAATGGGCGGGAGGCGATCGAGTTCCGTGTCGGCACCGATGCGCTGGCAATTGTGGTCAGCAGCGAGAACGACTTCGTCACTAACCTGACGATCGAGCAGCTGGCGGCGATCTACTCGGGGGCTGCCGCGACCTGGGCGGATGTGGACGCGAGCTACCCGGCGGAGGCGATCCAGCTGTTCAGCCCGGGCACCGACAGCGGCACCTTCGACTACTTCGTGGAAGAGGTGTTCGACAGCGACCCGGCGCCGATGCTGGCGGCTAACCCGCAGCTGAGCGAAGACGACAACGTGCTGGTGGCGGGGGTGGAAGGGTCGCCGTATGCGATCGGCTACTTCGGTTACGCCTACTACCAGGAGAACGCCTCGCGGCTGAAGATCCTGGATATCGAAGGGGTCGAGCCGACCGAAGCAACGACCGAAGACGGCAGCTACCCGCTGGCGCGCCCGCTGTTCATCTACTCGGCGGCCACGATCATGGCAGCCAAGCCACAGGTCGCCGCCTTCATCAACTACTACCTGACGTATGTCAACGACGAAGTCGTGGATGTTGGCTACTTCCCCGCCAGCGCGGCAGCACTCAACACTGCGCGCCAGAACTGGCTCGATGCACAGTAAAAGCGACATTGCCTGATTATTGGGGTGTGCAGCAGTGATACTGCTGCACACCTGCACAAAAACAAATGGATTGTGTTATTTCCACGCTATAATGAACTCGATGGCTTGCACTGCCGGAGGGGAGGAATGCTATGGCCGGACAGGCCCGCATACGTGTTGAAGCACAACCGGGAGCGGTCGGAGCAACGGCTCCGCCGGATCTCCGTAAACGCACTCGGTTAAATGAGACGATCATCCAGACGATCCTGTTCGCCAGTGGTTTTATTTCGATCTTTACCACGCTCGGCATCGTCTGGGTGCTTGGCCAGGAATCGCTCAAATTTTTTGCCGACGACCGGGTCGATCTGGTTGAATTCTTCACACGCACCGTCTGGCAGCCGCAGATTGGCGAATTTGGTATTCTACCGTTGGTAAACGCCACCCTCATGGTGAGCTTCATCGCCATGATTGTTGCCGTACCGCTCGGGCTTGGGGCCGCGATCTACCTCAGCGAGTATGCATCACCGCAGGTGCGCGGCACACTCAAACCGATCCTCGAACTACTCGCCGGCATTCCAACGGTTGTCTACGGTTATTTTGCGCTCACCTTCGTTACTCCGTTTCTGCGCACCATCTTTGGCCGCGATATTGTGTCGATCTATAACGACATGGCCGCCGGCCTGGTTGTTGGTATTCTGATTACGCCACTGATTGCCACGCTGAGCGAAGATGCACTCAGTTCGGTACCGAGCGGGTTACGCCAGGCAAGCTTTGGGCTGGGGGCGACACGCTGGGAAACCGCGGTGCGGATTGTGTTGCCGGCGGCGCTTTCAGGGGTCATCGCCGCCTGTATTGTCGCGATGTCGCGGGCTGTCGGCGAAACGATGGTGGTGGCGCTGGCGGCCGGGGCCAGCCCAAACTTCACCTTTAATCCGTTTGAGCCGGCCGAGACGATGACGGGCCATATTGCGCGGATCTCGGGCGGTGATCTGAGCTACAACTCGATCGACTATACCAGTATTTTCGCCATTGGCCTGGTGCTGTTCTGTATTACCCTGCTGCTCAACTACCTGAGTCGCATGATCGTGCGGCGCTTCCGCGAGGTGTATGAATGAGCATCGATACCACCAGCGGGATGCGATCGGTCGGGCGGTTGCCCGAGGGCGACGCAAGCCGCAAGAATGTTGCCAGGCGGCAGGTGCGCGGCCGGATCTATGAGATGCTGCTGCTTGGCACCACCCTGGTTGCGATCTTTGTGCTGCTTGTGCTGCTCTACAATATTGCCAATGATGCGTTCGGCGGGATAGCGACACAGTCGGTTATGGAAGAGGAAGACCTGACCAATGGGCGCAGCCTGAGCGAACTCAGCCAGCCCGAGCTGGTGGCGATCCTCGAAGATAATCTGCGTTCGCGGGTGCTCAATAACCTCAACCGCGAACAGCCGATTGCCGAACGCAGTAGCGATGAACTGATCGATATTATCGAGACCGAGATCATTCAACTCGAAGTCATCGATGTCTACCCGCTCACCGAGTACCTCTTCAACCGTGATGCGATCGAGGCTTCGCTCGCCGAAACCCACCCGCGGGCCGAGCTCGCATTCAAGAGCTGGCTCAGTGCGCCGTTCCTCAGCAACCCGATGTCGAGCCGCCCGATCGATGCGGGGATCCGCACCGCCCTCTTTGGTTCGCTCTGGCTCCTCTTCCTGACGATCCTGATCGCTTTTCCGCTCGGGATCGGGGCGGCGATCTTCCTCGAAGAGTACGAAAGCGAGCAGCCGTTCGATGCCCGCACCCCGCTCGGCCGCCGGCTGAACGGCATCTATACCTGGATCAATGGCCTGATTGGCTTGAATATCTATAACCTTTCGGGGGTGCCGTCGATCATCTATGGCATCCTCGGGCTGGCGATCTTTGTACGCGCACTCGAGTCGATCACTTCGGGGGCTTTCCTGAGCGATACGACTGATACCACCGCCAACGGCCGCACGATCATCTCGGCCGCGCTGACGATGGCACTGCTGATCCTGCCGGTCGTGATCATCAGTTCGCAGGAAGCGATTCGGGCGGTGCCCAGCTCGCTGCGTCAGGCAAGCTACGGCCTCGGTGCCACCAAATGGCAGACGGTCTGGAATATCGTATTGCCCAACGCACTGCCGGGTATTCTCACCGGTACGATCCTGGCGATCTCGCGTGCGATTGGCGAAACCGCACCACTGATTGTGGTTGGTGCATCAACCTTTATCGTGACCGATCCAAGCGGGCCGTTTTCGAAGTTCACCGTGCTGCCGATCCAGATCTACAACTGGACATCACGGCCGCAAGAGGAATTTCGTGCGATTGCCGCTGCAGCAATTGTTGTGCTGCTGATCTTACTGCTTTCGATCAATGCGGTAGCGATTATTCTGCGTAATTACCTGCGTGACCGGAGGGTTTCCTGATGAGTACTTCTGACAAATACGCGCTCGAACTGCGCAATACTCATATCTATTACAGTGCATTCCGTGCCGTGAAGGATGTCAGTGTCGGGATCGAGAAGCATAAGATTACCGCCTTCATCGGCCCTTCGGGGTGCGGCAAGAGCACCGTGCTCCGCACGCTCAACCGCATGAACGATCTGATTGCCGGAACGCGGGTTGAGGGTGAGGTGTTGTTCCAGGGCCAAAACATCTACGCACCTGATGTTGATGCGGTGCAGGTGCGGCGGCGGATCGGGATGGTATTCCAGAAGCCAAACCCCTTCCCCAAGAGTATCTACGATAATATCGCCTACGGCCCACGCATCAACGGCTGGAAGGGCTCGAAAGCCGAAATGGACGAACTCGTCGAGCGTTCGTTGCGTGGTGCATCGCTGTGGGATGATGTGAAAGATGATCTGCAGAAGAGCGGCTTAGCACTTTCGGGCGGCCAGCAGCAGCGCCTCTGTATCGCACGGGCACTCGCAATCGAGCCCGAAGTTATCTTGATGGACGAACCGTGCTCGGCGCTTGACCCGATCTCGACACTCAAAATTGAAGAGTTGATGTTCGAACTGCGCGAACGGTATACGATCGCAATCGTCACCCATAACATGCAGCAGGCCTCGCGTGCATCCGATTACACGGCCTTCTTCCTGATGGATGAAGATCGTGCCGGGCAACTGGTCGAGTTCGGCGAAACCCAGCAGATCTTTACGTCGCCGAAACATCATCGTACCGAAGATTATATTAGTGGCCGCTTCGGCTAGCGTTACTGCCGCTTAGAATCGACCCCTTGATCATTGCCTGGAAGACCGTGGCACTGCCATGGTTTTCCAGGCGATTTTCTTAAAAAAAAGTTGCGAATATGCTGCGATTTTGAAACTCCGCAATGCCCTGGATTCTGGTATATCTATGGTGACGTAATGACACAAGGATCGTGATATGATGGCTTTTGTACCAGCAATTCGGACGATTTTGCTCGTCGAAGATGATCCCGATATTCAAGCGGTTGCACAATTGGCGCTTGAAGCTGTTGGTGGGTATAGTGTTGTCGTCTGCAGTTCGGGTAACGAGGCGCTTTCGGTTGTTGCCGAGTTGCAGCCGAGTGTGATCCTGCTCGATGTGATGATGCCGGGAATCGACGGCCCGACGACCCTGCAATCACTGCAGGAATCGGGGACGCTCGGCGACACGCCGGTGATCTTTATGACGGCGCGCGTTCAGCCGCAAGAGATCATCGAGTATCGCCGGCTTGGTGCAATCGATGTGATCGTGAAACCGTTCGATCCGATGAGCCTGGCGGCAACAGTGGCACAGATATGGGAACGATACCACAATGAGCGGCAGTGATGCGCTGGCGCTCAAGCTCCGCGAACTGCGTGAAGCGTATCGCTCGCGCCTGAGTGCGTCGGTGGCGCGGGTCGAGGCGATCTGGGCCGGGTTGCGTACCGGCTCCTGGCAGCCGGATCAGGCAACCACGATGCATCGCCTTGTGCATGATCTGGCCGGTTCCGGCACCACATTCGGCCTGCACGAGGTAAGCGCGTGTGCCCGGCGAGTCGAGCAGTTGCTGGCTCCGACCCGTGAGTTGCAGCGCCAACCGGGTAGCGATGAGTTTGCGCAGATCGATATCGAGTTACGCCACCTGCGCCGGCTGACTGATGAGCTCGCGGGTGGTGAACTGCCGCCGCTGGGCATGACCTTCCCGCTTGGCACCACCACGCAACAGCGTACCCAACAACTGATCTATCTTGTTGATAATGATGAAATCCAGGCGCATGATCTGGCATTCCAGCTGGAATGTTTCGGGTACCAGGTGGTGCTCTTCGACACCCTGGCCGATCTCCCGGCCGCTGACGCCGAACCGCAGCCGGCGGCAGTTGTGCTTGATCTCGGATCGGCTGAATTGCCGGTCGCGGAGACACGCATCATCGCCGATTTGCAGGATCGCCGTGATGATCCGCTCCCGTTGATGTTCATTTCGCAGCGCAATGATCTGCCGGCTCGCCTCGAAGCCGTGCGTGCCGGCGGCCAGGCCTACTTTCATAAACCGGTTGATGTGAACCAGCTGATCGACACCCTCGATCGGTTTACGGCCCTGCAACAGCATGAGCCGTTTCGGGTATTGATCATCGATGACTCGCCGACACTGGCAAGCTATTTTGCCGCTATCCTCGGTTCGGCCGGCATGTTGACCGAGATCGTGACTGATCCGCTGCATGTGCTCGAACCACTGATTGAATTTCGCCCGGATCTGATCCTGATGGATGTCTATATGCCGGGATGTACCGGCCAGGAACTGGCAGCTGTGATCCGGCAAGAGAACCAGTTCGTTGGTGTGCCGATCGTCTTTGTTTCGGGTGAAACCGATCGCGATGCGCAGCTCGCGGCGATGAACCGTGGTGGCGACGACTTTCTAACCAAGCCGATCACGCCGCAGCACCTGCTTTCGGCGGTGATCAGCCGGGCACAACGGGCACGAGCCATGCGGGCGCAGATGGTGCGCGATGGCCTGACCGGGCTGCTGAACCATACCGCTAGCGAAACGCAGCTGGTGATCGAAATCGCCCGTGCGCAGCGCAATAATACTCCGCTGACAGTAGCATTGATCGATATCGATCACTTTAAGCAGGTCAACGATACCTACGGCCATCCGGCCGGTGATCGGGTGCTGAAGACCCTCTCGCGGTTGTTGCAGCAGCGCCTGCGTCGCAGTGATATTATCGGGCGGTATGGCGGCGAAGAGTTTATGGTCGTGCTTCCCGATACCTCGGCAACCAATGCCGTTGCCTTGTTTGATACCATCCGTACGAACTTCGGCATGATCCGCTATACCAGTGGCGAACGCACCTGGAACGTCACCTTCAGTTGCGGTGTCGCCGCCATGACCCCCAGCATGACGGCCACCGAGCTGACCGGTGCCGCTGATGCAGCGCTCTACACCGCCAAACGCGGCGGCCGTAACCGCGTTGTCTGTTACGAACTCTATTGACAGCATGGAGTTCTTCGTGCTACCATGCCGCACAGTTGAAGAAACATCCCGATGACGAGGACGAGTACCCGGGCATCGGCCGACAGAGAGGGCGCGCCACCGACTGCGAGCGCACCCGGTAGCGGCCCGGCGAACACCACCTCGGAGCCGTTCCCTCAACGCAGCATGCAAGTATGGGAGCGCGGGTACGCCCGTTAACGCGTGATCGAGAGGTCGCCTGCCGTTGTGCGGGCTGCCTGAAGATGGGTGGAACCACGAAGCAAC
>CALLZL010000043.1 GCA_937859575.1 uncultured Chloroflexota bacterium | reverse complement strand
AATGCCTGTTCGGTACGCCCGGTATCACGCGCTGCCCGCAACTGCTGTAATCTGGCGATCTGCGCCGCCCGAACCGCACTATTGTCAACTTCAAGGATCGGGATCTCGGTATCGCTATCAACCTGGTGCAGATTGATCCCGATGATTGCTTCCTGCCCCGAATCGATCAATGCCTGGCGGCGGGCGGCTGCTTCTTCGATCCGCAGTTTCGGCAGGCCGGTTTCGATCGCCTTTGCCATGCCCCCAAGCCCCTCGATTTCGCTGATATTCGCCCCGGCCCGCCGCAGCAGCGTATCGGTAAGGTATTCGACATAATACGAGCCACCCCATGGATCGACTGTACGGCAGATATCGGTTTCGTGCTGTAACACAAGCTGCGTGTTCCGCGCAATACGCGCCGAGAAATCGGTCGGCAGCGCGAGTGCTTCATCAAGAGAATTGGTATGCAGCGATTGGGTATGTCCAAGGGCGGCCGCAAGGGCTTCGATACAGGTGCGTACCACGTTGTTGAATGGATCCTGTGCCGTCAGGCTCCAGCCGGATGTCTGGCAGTGGGTGCGCAGTGCCATCGAGCGCGGTTTCTGCGGGTTGAACTGCCGCACCAACTTGGCCCACAGCAGCCGTGCCGCCCGCAGTTTGGCAACCTCCATGAAATAGTCCATGCCGATCGCCCAGAAGAACGAGACCCGCGGCGCAAAGGCGTCGATGTCGAGCCCGGCTCGCAGCCCGGCCCGCAGATACTCCAGCCCATCGGCCAGGGTATAACCGAGTTCCAGATCAGCTGGTGCGCCGGCTTCTTGCATATGGTAGCCCGAAACGCTAATGCTGTTGAATTTCGGCATATGTGCGGCCGTATAGGCAAAAACATCGCCGATAATACGCATCGACGCATCCGGCGGGTAGATATAGGTGTTGCGCACCATATATTCCTTGAGGATGTCGTTCTGAATTGTGCCGCTGAGCTGTTCCTGGCGTACGCCCTGCTCTTCGGCTGCGACAATATAGAAGGCCATGATCGGGATCACGGCACCATTCATCGTCATGGAAACCGACATCTGGTCGAGCGGGATGCCGTCGAACAGGATCTTCATATCGAGGATCGAATCGATCGCCACGCCGGCCTTGCCAACATCGCCAACCACGCGTGGATGATCGGAATCATACCCGCGATGGGTCGCAAGATCGAAGGCAATCGACAACCCCTTCTGGCCGGCTGCCAGGTTGCGCCGATAGAAGGCGTTACTCTCTTCTGCTGTCGAAAATCCCGCATACTGCCGGATCGTCCACGGCTGCGTGAGGTACATGGTCGGGTATGGCCCGCGCAGGAAGGGGGCGATGCCGGCTGTGAAACCGAGGTGTTCGAGCCCGGCCAGGTCGGCTCGGCTATAGAAGGAATGGATCGCAATCTGCTCGCTGCTCTGCCTGGCGATCTGTGGCGTAGCGGATGAACGTTCTGCCGCCGGTTGCAGGTCGTCGTAGTCGAAAGTGGTGAAATCAGGTGATGACATCATCGACTCCTTGCGGTATCAGCGGCGTGGTGATCCGGGATGCGACCGGATGTGCCGGGTATAGTGCGGCGGCGAGTTCGCCAAGGGTCGCACCGGCAATAGCCGCCTCGGCGGCGGCATCAACACGTTCGGCACCCTGTTGGTCGCGGGTCAATGCCAGGAAGCCATCAAGGCCATGGCGCATGCTGTGGCGCACGCTATGGGCATGATGCGCCCGGCGTTCCGTCAGTTGCAGATCAACCGGTGCAGCAGCCAGAGGTTCGTGCTGTGGATCGGCAAAGCGATTGACACCGACTCGTACACTGCGCCCCTGTTGCAGATCGGCGGCGCGGCTCGCGGCAGTTGCCGCAATACGCTGCTGCACCAGCCCGGCCTCCAGGGCTCGTTGCAGGCCGCCGGCGGCCTCGATCGCCTGGAAACGTTGCCATGCGGTGCGCGCCAGTGTGTCGCTCAAGGTTTCGATCGCATAGGCACCGCCACCTGCGTCGGCAACATCGGCCAGATGGCTTTCGCGTGCCAGAATAATCTGCGTATTGCGTGCCACCCGCCGGCCCAGATCCTGCGGTTCACGTGCCACTTCGTCAAACGCCGCCACCGTCAGGCTGTCGCAACCGCCGATCACCGCCGCAAACGCTTCGAGTGTCGCACGGAGCATATTGACATACGGGTCGCGCCGGCTCTTGTTGCGCCGCCCGCTGCGGGCATGGATTCGCAGCCGTTGGGTCGCCGCAGTGCCGTCGAAGGCTGCCGCAACTTTGGCCCACAGCAGCCGTGCCGCACGCAGGCGCGCGATCTCGCTGAAGATCTGGGTATCGAGCGCAACCTGCCATTCCATGTGGGGGGCGATGGACGCAAATGGCAGCCCACGTGCCATCAGCGCACGCACATGCGCCACGGCAGCGGCAAGCCCACACGCCAGTTCGTCGGCTGTATCGGCACCGGCCTCGTGGTATACCCCGGTATCAACGATGACCGTCGCGAGGCGTGGTGCGTTCTGGTGTGCCCAGCTCGTTAGCGCTGCCAGAGCATCGTAAGATGCAGTCAGGCCGGCCTGCAGCATGCCAGCAACTGCAAGGGTGGCCAGCGGATCAAAGCCGATACTCCCGTGCAGTGCTGCGGTATGCCCGCGTCGGCGCGCCAGCGCGATCAGCAGTGCCGCTGGCGGCAAGCAGATCTCATTCGTCGGCATGCGCAGCGGCACATGGGCCAGGTCGATATCGTCAAGCGCTATTTCAAGATCGGCAAGGTGGATGAGTGAAAGCCCACCACGCCCGACATCGGCTGCTTCCGCATGATCGGCATCCCGGCCGATCCGGCTTGCCGCATCGAGTGTGATCTCTAGCATCGTCAGGCCATATGCCAGATCATGACGCGCAGTATGGTTGAACTGGTGTGGTTCCGCATCCGTGATCGCCTGGCAGATCGCCCAGCTGTTGTGTGCCCGGTTGCCGCGCAGGTAGGGCGATTGCCCCGGCAGCCGATCCAGATACGGCACCATGGCGAGATCCGCAGCGGTATAGATCGGCTGCCGCTCGAATCCTTCCACAGAACGCTGCACCAGCGCCTGCTCGAATACCGCGTCGCCGAGTTCACGCTCCACCAGCCGCCGCCAGTCGGCATAGCTGCTGGGGGCAAACTCGGCCAGGAGTCGTTCGCGGCTATTGTGCTGATTCTCCTGATCCACAGTAGCTCCTTATGCAACGCTCTCTTGTGCCAGAGCGCGCATCAGGCCGCGGCGCGTCACTAGCCCGGCAAGCCGTTGCTGCTCATCGACAACCGCGATCCAGTCGGCTTGTTCCTGCAAAATGGATTCGATAGCATCATTCTGGCCGGCATGCATGGCAATTGTTGTGGGCGCTGCATCAGCCATATCTGCCGCAGTGGCACCCTCGACCGCCGCAGTAATGTCGGCGGGCAGGCTGCCGCCGCGGGTGATCGCTGCCAGCCAGGCCGCACGGGCACTGCCGCTGAGCCGCGCCAGCATGCCTGTGTCGCTCAGCGTGCCGACCGGCACACCGCCATCGACAACCACCAGGAAACGGGCCGCCGTGCCGAGCAGTTGCGTGAGTGCGGCTGAGAGCGGGGCTGATGCAGCCACATTCGGCACAAGCATCTGCATCACCAGATGCACTGCCGGTGGCGGATCAGCACTGCGTACGCTTGTCGTCTCGTGTGGCGCAGCAGCAAGTGCTGCCCGTAGCGATTGCTCAACGCCGAAGATCCCAACAAACAGATTCTCGCGATCTACAACCGGCACCACTTCCAGCCCCCACTCAATCATGGTGCTGACGGTCTGCGGGATCGATGATTCGACATATACCGTGCGCGATTCGCCCTGAACGACTTCTGCAAGTGTGAGATCCGGCAATCCGGCCAACAGCTGGTTGCGTTCGTCGTCGGCGAGTGCAGCAAGCAGCTGTACTTTCGGCAGGCCGTAACGCTCGGTAGTTGATGCATCGAGCATGCCACGGAACGCACGGTTGGCATCGACCACCGGTAGCACCGACTGACCTGTTTCGAGCAGGCGACGCACGGCATCGATCAGCAGCACCGACGGCAACACGGTGACGACGGCACGCTCAGCGGCTTCGCCGATCGAGCGGTTACCGAATGGGCCGCTTGATCGCAATACGGCACGGTAGACATTCACCGCCTCGACGGTGATCAGGGCACTGGCTAGTAGGTCGTCAAGGAGCGGCAGGATGCGCCCAACCCGTTCGGCGCGATCGATCCATTCGATAACAACCGGCTGAGACTGGCTGAGATCGCTCATGCCGGCGCTCCGCACCCGGTCGCCGGCACCAAATCCACCGATCCCGCGCATGGCGGTGGCTCCGGTGGCACCCTCACGCCGCAATCGTTCGAGCGTCATCAGATAGAGTGGTTCTCCGTTGACCATGTCGCGTTCGTTCAGGTAGATCGAAACGCGCCGTACCGCCTCGTTTGTTTGCATCTCTCACCTGCTACCATAACTTAAGGGCGTCGTGCCCGCGTATTCTTCAGAGCAGGTACCAGGTATGGACCTGCAGCATGCAGCTTCCCACATGGTTATAGGAAGCTCCACAGGATCGCCATAAAAAATTGTCATCTTGTATTGACAGACTATTTTGCACGTGCTATAGAATAATGTTACATTGACCTGCAACGCAAATAGTGATCAGTTTCAGCACTTTTTCCGGCCGCTGTGGCTGCAATGTGGCAGCCAGGGAAGGTGGAACCACACTCCACCTGGTACTATTGGATATCGCTGGCGGCACCCGATGAAGGGGGATGAGATCGATGGCCAAAGCACTTGTTCTGACTGCCGTTACAGGCCTGCAGCGAGGGAAGCAGCATACGCTGCTCGGGCGCACCAATTCGGTGGGTAGCTCGTCGAGCAATGATCTGGTGTTGCATGATCGGCAGCTTGATGCACGCCATGCCGAGATCCGCCAGATGCTTGATCGCTGGTTTATTGTACCGCTTTCAGCAGCAGGCGGTATTTCGGTTAATGGCATCATCGTCAATGCACAGGCGCGGCTGAATCAGGGCGATCACCTGACCCTCGGTTCGGTAACGTATGCTGTGGCAATCGAAGAGTATGCCGAGCGCGAAGTAGGGGCAACCGAGCCACCGGCAGGTGCGGTGCCGCGCCTTGGCGATTATTTCATACGGCACGGGTTGATGTCGCAGGATCAGGTGCGGCATACCCTGCAGCGCCAGAACGAACTGCAGCATCGCGGCCAGAACCGCCACTTTGGTCAGGTTGCTTACGAACTCGGGTATGTCGATCGCTTTCAGCTCGATCGCGCCCTCTCGGATCAGCGATCCGACTACAACGATCGCTTCCGCGACTAGATCATCCAGCACGCGGCCGGCTCTGGGATCAGGTTGGCCGTGTGCTATCGAATACATAGCCGGCACGGCATGCGTTATTGCCCCTGCACCAGTGCCAATTCACAACTGAACCCCGGCCCCAGTACTGCCAGGATGCCATACTCACCGGCGGCCGGCGCCCCTTCTGCCAGAAACGCTTGCAGCACAAACAGAATCGTTGCCGACGACATATTGCCGTAGCAGCGCAGTATGTCGGCCGTATGCCGCAGATCGTCATCGGTGACGCCAAGTGCCTCGCGGTAGGCATCGATCACGCGGGCACCGCCCGGGTGTAAGATCCAGTGCCGAATGTCGTGTTTGGTTAACCCATGCTGCGCCAGAAACGTTGCGATGGTGTTGCCCATGGTTGCCTGAATAAGCGCGGGAATACGTGCCGAGAAGACCACCTGCATCCCGCTGTTGACGATATCCCACCCCATGATGCTGCGGGTATCGGGCCAGAGCAGGCTTTGTGTTGCAAGCACCCGTAGCGCCGGCTGTGCTGGCCTGGCGAGTTCAGCCCCCTCGACAAGCACGGCTGCTGCGCCATCGGCAAACAGCGAGGCGGCCACCAGATTTCTTCGTGAACGATCATCCCATTGAAACGTCAGGCTGCATAGCTCAACGGCCACCAGCAGGGCACGGTGATGCGGAAAGGCACGCACATATTCGCTGGCACGTGCCAGACCGGCCACCCCCCCGGCGCACCCCAGGCCCCAGATCGGTGTGCGCCGGGTTGTCGGGCGCATGCCGAGCCGGCCGATCAACAGTGCATCCGGGCTTGGTGTCGCCAGGCCGGTCGTCGAGATCCAGATGATATGATCGATTGCCTCGGCATCAAGTCCCACATTGGCCAGGCAACGAGTTATTGCCTGCCGGCCAAGTGCTGTTGCTTGCTCGATATACAGCGAATTGCTCTCTTGAAATGAGTGTGGTTGGGTAAACCAGGCCGGTGGGGCAGCTAGATACCGCGTCTCGATACGAGTGTTACGAAAGATTACCATATAGCGATCAATATCGGGGAAGGCAGGCGCAAAATGAAACCGTGCCAGCTCGGCAAGTGCGGCCTGCGAAACAGCATGCGCAGGCACCGCTGATGCGATCGATCGAAGAATTGGCATGCGAACCTTTCGTAACGCCACATTCGCAGGTTTGCAGCAGCAAGAGAAAACGGGCACCCATTCGGGTGCCCGTTCCTCACGTGGCGGGGATGACGGGATTCGAACCCGCGATCTCAACCTTGACAGGGTTGCATGTTAGGCCTCTACACCACATCCCCACTGACGACACATCCTGAGCGCCGCCACTGGTGACCCCAGCGGGATTCGAACCCGCGATCTTCACCTTGAGAGGGTGACGTCCTAGGCCGCTAGACGATGGGGCCACTCATATCGCGCCGGCCTATTTGCGCGACGTGAAGGATTATAGCATGAAATCATACGGCGTGCAAACGGCACTAGAGTGCCACAGTGCCCGATCTGTCGTCGGGTGTGCGGTGTCTGTGAGGGGCGTGCCACAAGGCTGCAGCGAATGTCGCGGTAGGGCAGTAATGAAGAGGTAACGCGATAGCCCTACACTATTGCTAAGCAGCAACACATCTCAGCGATAGTGGCTGATCGCCTGAGTGTTGAGATATTGGTGAAGGAGAGACAGCTATGGCACGTCGGCGCGTTGAGTCGTTTCTAGTGCGGGTTGTACTTCAGGTTCAGGAAGATGGCACAGCCGAGCCGGAGGCATGGCACGGTCGTATTCAGCGTGTCAGTACCGGTGATGCGCGGCAGTTCAACAATGTTGAAGAGATCCTCGAATTTATTCGCAGCCAGTGCACGCGGCATACCGTCATGCCGGTTCGGGCATCCGACGAAGAGACACGGCTCAGCGGCTGATGCTGCGCGATGAGCTGTCGTCACTCTCGCTCGTATCGCGCAGCGCCTGGTAGAGTGCGGTTGTTTCGGCGAGGGGTTCGACGCCGAGATCCTCTTCGAGAATGGCGACACAGCGGGTATAGATGCGCAGTGCCGTGCTTCGCTCGCCGAGGGATGCGTGGGCACGCATCAACAGACGATATGATTCTTCGTTGGCCCGATCTTGTTCCAACACTCGCCATGCCAGGCCGATCGCCTCGTGAGCTTCCCCTTCTTCGAGCAGCAAGCCACCAAGCCGGATGGCGGCATCGTTGAACATGAGTGCCAATCGTTCGCGCTCAACCACACTCCAGTCTTCGTACATGGTATCGGGCAGATACATGCCGCCGTAGAGCATCACCGCACGCCGAAGTGCGCTGATCGTTGGTTGGCGTTGGCCGAGTTGATCGGCATGCTGCCCGGCTTCGATGGCCGCTATGAAGTCCACCACATCCAGTTGGATATCGGTCTCGGTATTCAGGCTATAGGTATCGCTCTGCTGCTGCAGATAGCTTGGCGGTGCGCCTTCGGGGCGATCGGGCTCAAGGGCCTTGCTGAGCCGGTTCATCGTGACACGCAGATTGTTGGCGGCGGCCTCCGGATCCATGTCGGGCCAGAGGATATCGAGCAGCCGATCCCGCGGGATCGCCCGCCCTCGTTCGGTGAGCAGCAGCTGGAAGAGCTGCCGTGCCTTACTGCTCCGCCAGTCGCGATCGCGCACTTCGTGCTCGCCACGCCAGATCGTAAAGGCCCCCAGGGTGCGAATACGCAAGGTATATGGCGGCCGATAGACAATGCGGCTCAGGGCTTCTTCGGCGGCACTCCGTACGGCGGCATGCCGATCTTTGAGCATGCTCCGCAGTGGTACATAGGCAGCGGCGGCACCTATTCCACCCAGCAGGCGCACGGCCCGTTCACGCACGGCCGGTTGCTGATCGTTCAGCAGTTCCTGGAAGAGTTGCAGCCCTTGATCGGCAACCTGGCGCACCAGGATCTGGCCGACGATATCGATAGCCACACCGCTGCGCAGGGCGGCAGCGGCGGCGTACTGCAGCGCTGCGCCGGGTAGGAGCGGCAGAAACTGTTGCGCATCCTGTTCGGCCAACCCCCAACCGGCATGCAGCAATGCTTCCTGCAGGGCGGAATCACCGGTACAGTTCGCCAGGTATGCCGCATACAGGCGTGCAACCGCCAGAAACAACCGGTAACCGCGCCCTTCCATCTCGGTGATGATTTCGCGGGTCAGCATGAGGGCACGCTGATATTCGCCCGCTTCACCCAGAATGGTGGCCAGGATGAAGCGCAGCCGAAGATCGACGGCCCGACCACCAGCTTCATCAAGACGCCGCAAGACGCCATTTACCGTTGCAGCTGCTCGCGTGGCCTGACCACGGGCCATGTGGCCGGCCAGTTCGATCACCTGCAAGCTTGCCAATGGGGCGAGTGCCCCGATTGAGTGAAAGGTGGTACGAGCCTGGGTGATGTAGGTTGCGGCTTCATCAAGGCGATTGCCGAGTGTGAGCAGGAGCGCAAGTTGCATGGCGCTAACGCCCGAAAGCGCATCGCCGTAGTAATCTCCGAGGTGGCGATGAACATCAAGCGCCAGGGTGATCGCTTCCGACAGATGGCCCTGCTCGTAGAGCGCCATGGCACGTTGCCGCAGCAAATTCTGGCGGAGCCGGTCGTCGTGGTCGATCTGCGGCACAGCAAGTGCTTCGTCGATCATAGTGAGCGCTTCGCCCGGTTGCCCAAGTTCAAGGGCGATCGACGAAACAATCATGGCCATGAGCCAGTGCCAGGCCGGGTTCAGCGGATGCGCCATCGCCTGG
>CALLZL010000042.1 GCA_937859575.1 uncultured Chloroflexota bacterium | reverse complement strand
ACCCCTCTGTCAATGCCCAGGGTATCGTGAATCGATCGACGGTAGCGCGCCAATGCGGCACTGATATGCGGATGCAGAAGACGCTTCAACATGGTATCAATCGGCTCGCTGAAAACGAGCAGCACAATTGATACAACAACCAGTACCATCAAGAACGTGGCGACAAAGAGAGCGGCAACCATCACACACCTCCTGGCATACCACACCTTTCATGCCAGTATACCGCGCCATCCCGTCGATCGCGTGAAGAGTCGATCACGAGTGGTGAACTCTTCAAGACTTCCGCCCCATCATCCCTGACCACCCAGGAGCTTGAGATCGGCTGCCACCATCATTTCAACCAGATCTTCAAAGCTTGTTTCCGGCTCCCAGCCAAGCACGGTACGCGCCTTGGCCGGATCGCCCCCCAGCAGACCGCCTCCGGCCGGGCGGAAGTAGCGCTCGTCGATCACGACATACTTTGTGTAACCAAGCCCTACCGTATCAAACGCCAGCTCGCAGAACCGCCGCACGGTATGCGTCACCCCGGTCGCGACAACAAAATCATCGGGCTGTTCTTGCTGGAGCATGCGCCACATCGCCTGCACATAATCGCCGGCAAACCCCCAGTCGCGCTGCGCATCGAGATTCCCAAGCCGCAGCTCGCTGTCGAGCCCGAGCTTGATACGAGCCGCACCGTTGCTGATCTTGCGCGTCACAAACTCCAGCCCGCGCCTGGGCGACTCATGGTTGAAGAGGATTCCCGACGATGCATGCATGCCGTAGCTTTCACGATAATTCACTGTGATCCAGTGGCCATACAACTTGGCAACACCATACGGCGAACGTGGGTAGAAAGGGGTCGACTCGCGCTGGGGCACTTCGACCACTTTGCCGAACATTTCACTCGAACTCGCCTGGTAGAAACGGATATCGGGATCAACAATGCGGATCGCATCAAGGACGCGTGTCACCCCCAGCCCGGTCACTTCACCGGTGAATACCGGCTGGGTAAACGATGCCTGGACAAAACTCTGCGCCGCCAGGTTATACACCTCGCTCGGCCGATGCTCACGCAGCATATGAATGAGCGATACCTCATCAAACAGATCGGCACTCGTGAGTGTGATCCGATCCTGAATATGGCGAATTCGCTCGAAATTGACGGTGCTCGACCGGCGGATCATGCCGATCACCTCGTACCCCTGCCGAAGCAGAAACTCTGCCAGATACGAGCCGTCCTGCCCGGTGATTCCGGTAATCAGTGCACGCTTTATTCGTGCCATATGAAGCTCCTTCGATGATGTCGGTATGTCGGCGAGTATACTCGATCCCTGTGCCGATGTCTGCTAAGTGAGTTAGCGGTTAGGGCTATGTCAAAGTCGCCTCCGGTGGGGGCTCGGGGGCGGCGAAACCGCCCCCGAGCATTCTTTTCTTGGTGTTTCTGGCGGCTTCGCCGCCAGAAACACCAAGAAAACAGAGTCTGAGGCGGAGAGCAACAACCACGAATTAATACAAATTCTTGTACGATTCGTGGTTCGATCTAGGCCATACGATAATCATGCAGTACAATCGCAGCATGACACGACCCGAAACGCTCGGCCGGCGCATTGCCCGCCTGCGCAGCAGCCGCAGCTGGACCCAAGAGCGCCTCGCGGAGCGCATTGCCGCTTCACGCGTCGCCGTCTCGCATATCGAGGCCGGCCTTTCGTTGCCGAGCGAGCGTACGATCGTGCTGCTCGCCGGATTGTTTGGCATCGAACCGCACGAACTGGTCGAAGGTACCAGCTACCCGCCGGCCAAAACCGAGCGGCTGGCCCTCGTCGCCTGCCGCTATACCGAAGTAGAACACCAGCTGCTGCTGTTGCACAACGATATCGCATGGGTCGCCCAGATCGCCCATATCGATCAACTGCGCCCCTATGCCCTGCAGAAACTGCACCAGTGGGAAGCACAGCTCTATCGGCTGCATGCGGCTGCGCACGACCGCGAAGAACGTGCGGCGATCGAAGCGGCTATCGCGCAACTGCAAAAACCGGCGTAGCCATGCAGCGAACCGATCGCCCCATGACCACGCCGGCCAATCATCACCAGCCGGAATCTCGACTACTCTATCCGCGTGCCGCCGCCACTGCCTTCTCAGCTGCTTCGGCCAGCGTCGCCGCCGGGATCAAGACCGACTCGGCCAGGATTTTGCGCCCTTCTTCCTCGTTGGTGCCAACCAGCCGTGCCACCATCGGCACCGAGGTCTCAACCTCGTCGAGGGCGGCGACAATGCCACGTGCAACTTCATCGACACGTGTGATACCGCCGAAGATATTAAACATCACGGCCTTGACATTCGGGTCGGAAAGGATGATCTGCAGCGCCGCCTTGACTTTATCCTTCCCGGCACCGCCACCGATATCGAGGAAGTTGGCCGGCTCGCCACCATAGAGCTTGACGACATCCATAGTTGCCATTGCAAGCCCGGCACCATTCACCATACAGCCGATGTCGCCGTCGAGCTTAATGAAGGTGATGCCGGCCTCACGAGCGCGCCGCTCGGCCTCCGGCTCATCCGACGCATCACGCATTGCTTCGAGATCCGGGTGACGAAATAAAGCACTATCATCAAGCACGATCTTCGAATCAAGCGCCTGCAACGCTCCATCGGCCTTGACAACCAGCGGGTTGATCTCGGCCAGGTCGGCGTCGGTCTCTTTATATGCCCGGTAGAGCGCCATTGCGATCTGGGCAAACTGGCGCACCTGCCTGGCATCCGTCAGGCCGATGCCAAATGCCAGGTCGCGGGCCTGATAGTCGAGCAGGCCAAGCATGGGATGCGCCGCGATCTTGACGATTGCATCCGGATTGGTTTTGGCGATCTCTTCAATTTCAACGCCACCCTCCGATGAAGCCATCAGCACGATCGAGCGGCTGGCTCGATCCAGGATCACCCCCAGGTAGATCTCGCGCTCGTAGCTGATCGCCTCAGCAACCAGCACCTTCTCGACGATCAAGCCTTTGATGTCCATCCCCAGGATCGCCGCCGCCGCCGCCTCGGCTGCCTCGGGGGTATCGGCAAGTTTGATGCCGCCGGCCTTGCCACGCCCGCCGACAAACACCTGAGCCTTGACAACCACGCGCCCACCGATCGCTTCCGCCAGCGCCCGTGCCTCGGCGGCCGTCGCCGCAACGCCGCCACCGGTCACCGGTATACCGTAACGCGCCAGAATGTCGCGCGCCTGATATTCGTGCAGCTTCATGCCAGCCCCTTCTGTGTACGATGTATCCGACAGACCACGCCGATTATAGCATGCCATGCCGTGCAACAAATCGGCACCGTCACACGTCGTAAGGGCAGGAATGATCGCGAGGCAGGAATTTCTGCCGTCGGTTCCCAATCGAAGTTTCCCATGATGCCAGGCATCATGCGTGTAGCAAGTAAAGGAGTTCCCAGTGGAAGTACGACGCCTCTATCGCAGCCGCAGTGGGCGCGTGATTGCCGGGGTTGCCGGCGGCCTGGCGGCCTATCTGCGTGTCGATCCGCTGTTCGTCAGGCTGGCATTGGCCGTGCTGTCGCTTGTCAACGGTATTGGTGTACTGCTCTATCTGATCTTCTGGCTGCTGGTGCCGAACGAAGATAGCACAGCTGCCGATGCCCCGAGCCAGGTCCGCGAGAATGTCGAAGAGATGCAGAACCTGGCCCGTTCGGCTGCCGAGCGCGTACGGGCCGCCTTTACCGCTCAGGTACAGTAACCGTTGCAGCAACGCGGCGGTATAGCCGCCGCGTTGCCCATACACTACGATTCGGTCGATGTATTGCCGGGTTCCTCAGTGCTGCCGGTACGCCGCAGGTGATTGATCACCACACCAACCACCCCGCCGATCAACAAGAAGAGGCTGGCGATCTGCGCCACACGCAGTGATTCGTCACAACCGCCACCCACCCCGCTCGTACACAGGCTATCGGTGCGTAGCCCTTCGATCCAGAACCGGCCGGCACCATAGACGATCGCATAACCAAGTGCCATGTCGCCCGGGCGCAGGCGCTTGCCGAAACGGCGTTCGATCCAGATCAGCAGGCCGAAACCGACCAGATTCCAGATCGACTCATACAAAAATGTCGGGTGGAACAACGTCGTCTCACGTGGGTAGGCCTGCATGTCGCGGAATGGTTCGACACGATGTTCCGCATCGATCACCAGCCCAAAGCCAAGCTCACTCGGCCGGCCGTAGGCTTCCTGGTTGAAGAAGTTGCCCCAGCGGCCAACTGCCTGCGCCAACAGCACCGTCGGCAGGCAGATATCGAGCCATTCGATCAGGCCGAGCCGGTTGCGCCGGGTGTAGATCAGGGCGGCCGCTATCGCGCCGATCAGTGCGCCATGGATCGCCAGACCGCCGGTTGCCGGGTTGATGATATCGAGCAACGGCCGCCCTGCGAACCGCGGCCATTCGAAGGCCACATAATACGCCCGTGCCCCGGCGATCCCCAGCACCAGACCCAGCATCAACAGATTCCAGACATGCTCGGGATCATGGTTGCGCAACCGCGCCCGGTTTGCCGCCACATATGCCGACAGGAGTGCGCCGGCCATGATCAGAACACCATACCAGCGGATCGCGATCGGCAGGCCGAACAGATCCAGATTCAACAAATATGCATCATCCGGTGGGTAGATCTCCATAGTATCGGTATCCAGACTCTCTACATACGATGAAAACGCGGCAGCATTGTACGTCGCACTTCTCTCTTGTGTCAATTGCTCATACCCTGTATGACACCGGACTATATGCACGCAACCGGAAAATAGTATGGTATACTTACCATTGTACGAAAATCCACAATCTGCATGATGGGCTACCAGCCCACTGCGCCGATCTATGACAATAACCAGATGATGCGCCAAGTGTTGCACAACTCCGCCTGCCGGCAAATCGATGAAGAGATCGGCATCGCTGCCGGCATCCAGACTCCTGAGGTTACACCATGATCCCGCGTTTGCTTCTGCCGCTCATGCTCATCTTTCTGGCCGCCTGTGGTGCCGGATCTGCCGCCGATACCCTGCCAACCCCCACACCACGCCCGGTGCAGCCGGCCCTCGAACGGCCGACCTACACCGCCCAGCGCGGAACGGTTGTCGACGAAATCCGGGTGAATGGGTTCGTTGCCGCACTCCGGCAGCAAGAACTCTCATTCACGCAGAGCGGGTTCCTCAAAGTGCTCTATGTTGATCGAACCAGTGTTGTGACGGAAGGTCAGTTGCTCGCCGAGCTCGACCTTGGCGATCTGCCAAACCAGCTGCGCCAGGCCGAAGTCTCGCTTGAACAGTCGCAGAATGCACTCAACCGGGTGCGCGAGCAGCGCACGCTGGCGACGCGTCGCGCCGAACTGGATCTTGCCGATGCCCAGGCACAGCTGTCGCGCCTGACGGCACCACCGCTGCCCGAAGAACGAGCGGCCGTCGAACAGGCTATCGAACGAGCCCGGGCCGACCTCGCCGAAACGCGCAATAGCGCATCAGCCGCCAAGAGTCAGGCTGAAGTGCGCCTGAAACAGGCGACCGATGCCCTGCCGTTGATCCAGGTCAACTATACGACCGCCAGGATCGAATGGGACGAAGTGAAAGATCATCCCGGCGACCGGCGCTGGCAGTCGCGCTACGAGGCTTTCCTGGCCGCCGAGCGCACTCTGCGCCAGGCCGAATCCGATATTGCATCGGCGCGCATCGCCTATGATACGGCCCGTGCCAACGAGGGCCCGGCGATCGAACGTGCCGAAGCAGCACTTCTCGAAGCCCAATCACGGCTCACCGCGCTCTTGCGTGGGCCGACGGCGATCGAACGTGCGACGGCACAGCGGGCGGTTGAACGCGCCCAGATCGCGCTCGAAGAGGCCCGCCAGAGCGAAGGTGATACCGAACTTGAAGCCCGTGTTGCCGCCGCCAGCCTCGAATACGAACGCCTGCAAACCCAGATCGAAGCCGGGAAGCTGTACGCACCATTCGATGGGGTTGTCTCGGCGATCGCATCGCGCCCCGGCACGGCGGTCGAAGCCTATCGGGCAGTTATTACCGTGATCGACGACAGCGAAAAAGAGCTGCTCGTCGAGAGGATCACCACCCAGGATGCCGGCCGGATCGGCATCGGCCAGCCGGTTCGCATTACCTTCTCGCGCGCACCCGGCCAATCCTTCGATGGTGTCGTGGTTGCGTTACCGACCGCCGCGACCAGTAGTGCCGCCACCATCAACCCGGATCGGGCGTATCATATCGAATACGAAGCCCCCGGTGTACCCGTCGATGTCGGCGATCTGGCCCAGGTTGTTATTACCCTCAAGCGCGTTGACGATGCGATCTGGCTGCCGCCACAGGCGGTACGCTCATTCGAAGGCCGTCGCTTCGTCGTCATCCAGGATGGCGACCGCCAGCGCCGCCAGGATGTGCGCGTCGGCATCATCAGCACCGAACGGATCGAGATTCTTGAAGGATTAAACGAAGGCGATATTATCGTCGGCCAATAAGGAAACGCTCCACCCGGTCGTAGCAATACTACTGCCGGGTGGTCACTGCTACAGAGAGTTATGGCAACTACACCAACAACCCGGCCTACCGCGACATTCGGCAGGCGCAAGATGATGAGCTTCTCGCCCGGGGCGCTGATCGGCCTGGTGCGTGTTGTTGCACGCCGCCTCTGGAGCCACCTGGCGCTGATGGTGACAATCGCCGCCGGCTTTATTGTCGCAATAGCCCTGACGGTCTGCATCCCCGTGTATGCCGAAGCAGTCGGCTATCGCATCCTGCGTGAAGAGCTGTCGGTGAACGAATCGGGTGCGCGGCGGCCGCCGTTTGCCTTTATGTATCGTTACCTGGCTTCGCAGAGCGGTGCCATCGGTGCGGCCGATTTTACGCGCATCGACACCTATATGGAAGAGCAGATCGCCACACGCCTGAATCTGCCGATCGAATTCATGGTGCGCTATATCGCCACCGACAAAATGCCGATCATGCCGATCTCCGGGGTCGGTGAACCACTCATGTGGGTGAATGTCGCCACCGCCAGTGATCTCGAATCGCATATTACGATCGTCGATGGCCGCCTGCCGCAACCACGCGACGACGGCGACATCGAGGTGTTGATCCACGAAGAGATGGCATCGCGCCTTGGCCTGCAGATCGATGAACGCTACCTGCTGTTTGAACAGCGCAAAGAGACCGATATCATCCGCATCAATGCCCGGATCGCCGGTGTCTGGCGTGCCGACAGCGATAATGATCCCTACTGGTTTTATCAGCCCGCAACGCTAAAAGAGACCTTTTTTATTGATCGCGATGCCTTCGAAACCTCGATCATCCGCAGCTACGAAACCCCGATCTATGTGGCGCTCTGGTATCTGAATACCGACGGTAGCCATATTCGCTCGGCTGATGTGGCGCAGGTACGGGCATATATTGCCCGCACCAGCGCCGATCTCGGCACCATACTGCCGGGCATGCGGCTCGATATTTCACCGGCCGATGCACTCGCCGGCCATCAGCAGCAGGTGCAGCGGCTCACGCTCATTCTCTCGATCTTCAGCATTCCGGTGCTTGGCCTGATCGCCTATTTCATCATGCTGGTTGCCGGCCTGGTTGTTCAGCGCCAGAGTAACGAAATCGCCGTGCTGCGCAGTCGTGGTGCCTCCCGCGCCCAGGTGCTGCTCGTCTATCTGATGGAATGGGTACTGCTCGGCACAATCGCACTTGTGCTCGGCCTTGGCCTTGGCCAGGCAGCCGGGCTGATCATGACATGGACGCGTTCGTTCCTCGAGCTCATTCCGGGCGAGGTGCTGCCGATCGAACTCACCCCCGATGCCTGGCAGCGTGCCTGGCAGATGCTGCTGTTACTGGTCTTCGCCAGCCTGTTGCCGGCATTCGCCGTTGCGCGCTATACTATCGTCTCGTTCAAGAGCGAGCGTGCCCGCGCCGGCCAGAAACCCTTCTGGCAGCGCTTCTATCTCGACATCCTGCTGCTCATTCCGGTCTGGTATGGGTATTCCCTGCTGCAGCAGCGCGGTACGATCGCCTTCCTCGGCGGTGCCGCCGGCGACCCATTCGGGAACCCGCTGCTGCTGCTCGCACCGAGCCTGTTCGTTTTCGCACTGGCCCTGGTAGCGACCCGCATCTTCCCAATGTTCATGACGATGCTGGCCTGGCTGGCCGAACGTCTGCCGGGAATCTCGATCGTCACGGCGCTCCGCTACCTGGCCCGCACCCCCAGTGCCTATACCGGCCCGGTGCTGCTCCTCATCCTGACGCTCAGCCTGGCAACTTTTACCGCGTCCATGGCCCGCACGCTCGATAACCATCTCTATGATCAGGCCTACTACGACAATGGCGGCGATATGCGCGTCTATGATCTCGGCCAGGCGACCCAATCGGCAGCCGGCCCAGGCGGATCGCCGCAGCCGACGCCACCACCCAACTCCGAGCTGCAAGAGGCACGCTTCCTGTTCCTGCCGGTCACCGAGTACCTGGCCATCCCTGGTGTCGAGGCCGCTACGCGTGTTTCGGTCAGTCAGGTCGATTTCCGCGGCAGCAGCGATACCTTAGCGGGCCGCTTCGTTGGTGTCGATCGGGTTGATCTGACACGTGTCGTGCGCTGGCGTTCGGATTATGCCGGCGAGTCGCTGGGGGCGCTTATGAATCGCCTGGCCGACGACCCATCGAATGTGCTGGTCAGCAATGATCTGGCGCGGCGGCTCGGCCTGCGCATCGGCGATCGGATCACGATGCTCATGAGTGATCTCGACCGGCGGCGCGAAGTCTCGGCAACTGTGGCCGGCTATGTTGGCCTCTTCCCGACGATCTACCCCGGCGATGGGCCATTCGTGGTCGGCAACCTCGATTATGCCTTCGACCAGCAAGGCGGCATGTACCCGTATGATGTCTGGATGAAGATCACCCCCGGCACCACACGGGCCGATCTTTCACAGGGGTTTGTCGAGTTGAGCCTGGCAACATTCGAACGTGGCTTTATTCCGCAAGAGATCCAGCGCGAGCGCGAACGCCCCGAGCGGCAGGGCTTCTATGGCCTGCTCTCGGTCGGATTCGTCGCATCGGCCTTCCTGACCGTACTCGGTTTCCTGTTCTACTCGGTGCTCTCATTCCAACGTCGGTTCGTCGAACTCGGAATGCTGCGCGCCATCGGGCTTTCGTCGCGTCAGCTCGGCGCACTCCTGGCATGCGAGCAGGCGCTGATCATCGGTGCCGGCGGGTTGGCCGGTACACTAATCGGTATTGCATCAAGCCAGCTCTTCATACCGTTTTTGCAGGTACGGCGCGGCCAGAATGCGCAGATCCCGCCGTTCCTGGTTGAAATTGCCTGGGAACAGATCGGAATCATCTATATTGTGTTCGGTGGCATGCTGCTGCTCGCCGTGCTGGTGATGCTGGGGCTGTTGCGCCGGATGAAGCTCTTCCAGGCCGTCAAACTCGGCGAGGCGATATGACCGTAGAACCACTCATCCTTTGTGAAAACCTGGTCAAGATCTACAAGCTCGATGAAATCGAAGTGATCGCACTCCAGGGGCTCGATCTAACCGTCCAGCAGGGCGAAGTCATGTCGCTGGTCGGATCGAGCGGCTCGGGGAAAACCACCCTGCTGAATGTTCTCGGCGGGTTGGATCGCCCATCGGCCGGGCGACTGATCGTGGCCGGAAACGACCTGCTTAAACTGTCGAACAATTCGCTCGACCAATACCGCCGGCGTTATGTCGGATTTGTCTGGCAACAGAAGGCGCGTAACCTGATCCCATACCTGAATGTCGAGCAGAATATCGAACTGCCGATGATCATGAGCGGTATCGGTGCCCGCGAGCGGCGCGAATGGGCCAGCGAGTTGATCGAAGCGGTCAAGCTCGGCCACCGGCGTAGCCATCGGCTGGCTCAGCTCTCGGGTGGCGAACAGCAGCGCGTCGCGATTGCGATCGCCCTCGCCAACCGGCCGGCGCTCCTGCTTGGTGATGAACCGACCGGTGAGCTCGACTCAACGACTGCCGAGGTGATCTTCGAGATTTTCCACAACCTGAACCGTATATATGGCCTCACGGTCGTGATCGTCAGCCACGACCCCCAGATCGCCCGCTATGTCGATCGGGTCGTCGCCATCCGCGACGGCAAGACGAGTAGTGAAACGATCCGCCGCCCTACCGAACAGAACGGCGACAGCCCATCGGAATCTGGCGACGAACATCATTTCGAAGAGCTTGTGATGCTCGACTCCGCCGGGCGTCTGCAGGTGCCCAAAGAGATCCGCGAACGCTATGGCATCGGCGACCGTATTCGCCTGGAAGAGACATCCGATGGCCTGATCCTGCGGCCGGTGGCCGGTGCCGAGCCCCCCGTCAAACGCCTGACCGAACCGGATGAACCGCCGGCTGCCAAGCCTCGCGGTATTCAACGTTTGCTGAATACCCTGCGCCGTGGCCGCTAGTTGATAAGAACAGATCGAATGACAAATCTAGCTGTGCGTGTGGCTGATGTCAGCCGCGCATACACCGTGAATAGCGAACGCATCCTGGCCCTTCGTGGCGTCAGCCTCGACGTACCGGTCGGCAGTTTTGTGGCGCTCATGGGGCGTTCCGGATCCGGCAAGACGACACTGCTCAATATGATTGGCGGGCTTGATCAGCCGACCGAAGGGCAGGTTGAGATCTTCGGCAAACCATTGCGCGGGATGAACCAGGAGCAACTGACGCTGCTGCGCCGAACACAGATCGGTTTTGTGTTTCAGTCGTTTGCACTCCTGCCGATCCTCTCGGCCTGGGAGAATGTCGAGATGCCGCTACGCATCGCCGGAGTACGATCCGGTGCCGAACGACGCAAGCGTGCCGAAGAGGCACTCGCGCTGGTGGGCCTTGAGAAATGGGCTACCCACCGGCCGGCCGAGATGAGCGGTGGCCAGCAACAACGGGTCGCGATCGCCCGTGCGCTCGTTTCGCGCCCATCGCTGCTGCTCGCCGACGAGCCGACCGGCGAGCTCGACTCAACGACCGGGCGCAATCTGCTCACCCTCATGCGCGATATCGTGCGCACCGAGCAGGTGACGCTCGTCATGGCCAGCCACGACCGCACCGTCCACGAGTTTGCCGACGTTGTCTATCACATGCGCGATGGTGCTGTCTTCGATGTGACTGTCGGCGGTGAATCGATCGCCGAACCGGTGGCCTGATGGGTGTGTCGCCGAACGCACAGGGGTGGCAGAGCAAGCTCTGCCACCCCTGTGCGTTCTACAGAATAGCGCGAACCACCGCACCCAGAGCCGGAACTACTCGGCATCCTCTGCCGGATTTGTGTCCGATTGCGGCACTGAATCTTCCGGTTGCGCCTCCGGCGGCTCGCCTTCACCACGCGCAGCCGCCTCGCTGCTGAAGCGGCGGTTGCGCATGCTGCGCCCCTTGGCCTGCAGGGTCTGGAAGAAGTCGGTATCGACGATCTGCTGCACTTCCTTCTGACGTTTGCTCTCGTCGATCACAATATGCAGCTGCCGAATCTCTTGCCGCAATGCCTGTTCGCGGCTATAGGCTTCGAGTGCCGCCACCGCCAGCGATGAGAACGATTCCATCATCTGCTGCAGATTCGGATCGAATGGAATCACCTGCCCGCTCTCGGCATCCTCAGCGTCAATCAATTGCAGAACCCCGCGTACCTCGCCGCTGGTGTTCTTCAGTGGAATAGTCAGGAATGATGTACTCTCGTAACCATATTCCGACTGGAATTCACGCGGCCCATCGTAGCGCAACCCGACTCCTTCGTGGATACTCGGCAGGTTCACCGATACGCCATTGAGGGCAACATAGGTCGCAATATACCGATCATTGGGCACCCCTTCGGGCTGATACATCGGCAATGAGTCGTACGGAATCTTCTGGCCGGTCGTGCCGCCAAGCGCCAGTTGTTGCTGATCATTCCGCAGAATCACGAACTGCAGTTTATCATCCTCGGTACGCAGATAGAGTGTTCCGGCACGCGCCCGGCAGAAGGTTTTGGCCTCAACCAGCATTGTTTCGAGCAGCCGGTTGAAATCCTTCTCGTCGGAAAGCGCCACACCGATCGGAATCACAACATTCAGCAGATCGTCGGCGCGTTTCTTTTCACGCCGGATCTGCACCACATTCTGCTGGATCTGTGCCGTCATGCTGTTGAAGGTTTCCGAGAGCACACCGATCTCGTCGTGGGTTTCGATCTGGGCACGTGCATCGAGGTTGCCGGCCTCGACGCGTTCGGCCACGGCTGTGAGGCGGCGCACCGGCCCGGTGATATTCAGCGTGAAGAACCAGGCCATGCCGACACCCAGGATCAACGCGATCAGGCCGCCGATACGCGTCTGATCATTGGCGCGTTCGAGCCCGGCGCGGCCGGCGCTCAGTTCGGTCGAAAGACGATTCTGCTGGCTATCGGTCATCTCCTTCAACAGGCGCGACATATCATCGCCGATCGGCAGCGCCTGGGTTTTGAACAGATACAGATCTTCGCGCCACTGTGCCCCTTCAAGCGCGGCAAACATCTGATCGGGGAGCTTGAGGAATTCGGCGCGATCGGCTTCAATCGCCGCCAGGATCTTCTGCTGGTCGGGCGTGAAGAGTGCCGCACTCTCGTTCATCTGGAACCACGCGATTTCATTGAAGTCGCGGTTCGAATCGTATTCGCTGCGGAAGATACGGTTGCGCGTCGTCACATAGCCACGCAAACCCGAAACCATCGAGGCGAAGGTTCCCTGGAAGGTCGCCATACTGCGCAGCGCCGAGAGTGATTCGGTGGTGGCTGGTTGCGAGGCCTGCAACGCAATCAGGCGCTGGGTGTTGATCAGCACCCGGCCGCCATAGCTGATCCCATCGGTGGCCAGGATCTTATAGGCCGGCTCGCGTTCGAGCTGATCGTCGCGTAGCGCAAAGAGCTGTGCAGGCAACGGGCGCCATTCGGCAAAGCGTGCCTCGATCTCGCGTAGCCGGGCACGATCATCTTCCTCAAGATCATACAACTGCGCCAATCGGTTCAGCTGGGCAAGATCCTGCTGGAGTGCCGTATTTTCGATCAGGTAGCTGTTGCGAAACTCCGGTTCGCCGAGCGCCAGGTAACCCCGCGTGCTGGCAAGCATGCGCAACAGGTTTGCCTGTGCACTCGATGCCGCCAGCGTGATCGGCACACGCACCCGATTGGTACGCTCAATACTAGCGGTCGCGTTCACACTGCTCAGGTAACTCACACCAATCACCAGCAGCGTCAGCAGGATCATCAAACCGAAACCGATCGCCAGTTTTGGCCCGATCCCCAGATTGGCAAAATACTCGCGGCTGGGGAACGAGTAGATGACACGAGAACGGCGTTGTTGTGATGCTGTCATGGGTTTACCCGCCTCCAGTTATGAATATTCCAGACATCAGCATCCCATGGGGTGAGATCGACGCCTTCGATTGAATTCGCCACCACCGACGCCTGCGAACGGCGCACTAATGGTATGGCTGCCACACTTTCGACAATCAGATTATTCATGCGAATGATCAGGGCACGCCGCCGATCCGGGTTGATCTCGCGCTGTGCCTCGGCAAACAGCGCATCAAACTCAGGGTTGCAGAAGCGCTCGAAATTGCTCCCCTGCCAGCCATTACTTGCACGCGGAATCTGCGGGCATGTCCAGAATGCCAGAATCGGCATCGGATCGGTTGTCACATTACCGAAGAAGAGTTGCTGGAAGTGGGCATAGAAGCGATACAGATTCGTTTCGGCGATCGTGCGATCAGTATAGAGGTTCGGATCGATCACAACGATCTCGATCGCGACCCCGATATTGCGCAACGACTCTGCCACGACCTGTTGCGTCTGCTGCCGCAGCTTGTTGGCGCTTGCCTGGTAGATCAGGCGGAGTTTCACCCCTTCACGTTCGCGGATGCCATCGGCACCAACAACCCAGCCGGCTTGATCGAGCAGCCGGGCGGCACGCGCCGGATCATAGGGGATCGCGGTTCCGGTTGAATTATAGATATCGGGTGCCACAATGATATTCGAGGTCACTTCACTACCGGGTGGGAAGAGCTTGACGATCCGTTCGCGATCGATCGCCAGGCTGATCGCCTCCCGTACCAGCGGATCGCGCATCAGATACTCCGGCCCGGTCGTATCCGGATCAGAACGTTCGCCGGTAGCCGGGTTCGGATCGGTGGCATTGATCGAGATCCGCTCGACAAACGGCCCGAGGTTTGTCAGCACCCGGCCGGCGCCACGCGCCTCGAGATCGGCAAGCAGATCGGGCGAGGTGGTCAGATTCCAGGCATAGTCGGCCTGATCAACATCACTCGGCGAAAGCACCAGGCGCGCCGCTTCGTCGGCGGTACCACCGCCACGCCATTCGATCCGCGGGAAGTAGGGCTTACCAGCCTCGCGGAAGCGCGGGTTGGCATCAAAGATCAGCTTGTTGGTCGCCACCAGTTCGTAGCCAAGAAACAGCGTTTCGAGCGTGCGGAATTCGGTCAGGGTATACGGGCCGGTACCGACCGGCGCGGCACTCAGCGCACCGGCACGATCGCCGGCCGCAACAAACGGCTCGAAGATGTGTTGCGGCAAGATCATGCCGCGCAGGCCGACAAACGGCTGATCCCAGGCCAGCGTGGGGAAGCGGAACACCACCCGGGCCGTCAGCGGATCAACCACCTCGACATCCTCGATAATCGAGTAGACCGAGCGTGAATCGGCGTTGATACCCTCGGCCATGGCAAACTGCCACGTAAAGCGCACATCATTGGCGGTGAAGGGCCTGCCATCCGACCATGTCACACCATCTTTGAGCTTCCAGATCACCGATGTCAGATCGGCTGTCACCAGGCCATTTTCGATCGAAGGAATCTCGGCAGCCAGGATCGGCACCAGCGTATTTGATTTATCGACACTTGCGAGTGGCTCGTAGATCAGGCGGGCCGGCTCGAGATCACGGGTGGCGATTGTCAGATGCGGATTCAGACCACGCGGCGTCTGCCAGTAGACAAGCCGCAAGGTATCGATGGTGGCTGCTGCCGGGGTGGGGATGGCCGTTGGTGCAGCCGGCGCTTCGGCCGGTGGGCCACCGCCACAGGCAACCAGCAACAACGCTGTGGTGAGCAACACGAGGATGCGTTGCATACGAGTCTTCCGGGCCAATACTGGGCGCATGGTGCTACCTCGGTATATCATCATTGTGCTGTTTAGTGTACACGAAAAGCCATACCATGACTAGTAGCCGGCGTGCGTGGTATAATGCGGCTGCCGACAGAACAAGAGAACTTTGCTATGCCCAGGTACGAAACACGCACCGGTCTATTCAGCCTGATTAGCGGCATTGCACAGCCTGGAAGCGATCTGGTGCTTGTTGCCGCACCAGCAACACTTTTTTCGCCTGAGGCGCGCAAAGGCCGGCTCTATATCTTCGCCGAGGCGGCCGAGGCAGCGGTGCGTGGCCGTGATGCGTGCGATCTGATCATCCGCACAATTCGGCGCGCTTTTTACGACGATACCTCGTTTAGTGTCACCGCTTCGCTGCGCAAGGCGATCATCGCCGCCAATCGCGCACTCTATGATCAGAACTTCAGCGCCACCCCAGAACGCCGTGCGATTGTCGGCGTGACCTGTATCGTGCTCAAAGAGCACGACATGTACATTGCCCAGGTAGCCCCGGCGCATGCCTTCGTGCTGGCCGGCGGTAGCCTGCGCATGATTCCGGCGAGCATCGGCTGGAGCTCCGCCGGCCGGCTGGGGCAGATCAAGTTACGCGCACTCGGCGCGAGTTTAACCGTCGAACCCGAATTCTTTCGATCGCGTATGCTGCCGGGCGATGCCGCCTTCTGTTGCAGTAGCGGCCTGGCGGATCACCTCAACCGCGACGAAGCCATGCAACTGTTGCGGCAGGCCGATGCGCCGACCATCGCCGAGCAGCTTGTCGAACGCTGCCGTATGGCCGCGCTGACCGATGCCCACGGCCTGGTCTTGACAATGCACCCACTGCTGAGCCCGGCGGCACAGGCCACCCCGCTGAGTCGGGCCGGGATCAGCGAGCGAGTATGGCTTGGGGTGCGATCGGTCAGCGAGCGCATCAATCGCTTCAGCAGCGAGCTTGTCTGGATGGTTCGCGGGCCGGTGGCGCGGGCCGCACATCGGCGGGCTGAGGGGCGGCGGGAACGGCGGCAACCCGAACCTTCCCCGCTCTCGCAACTGCCCGAAGAACCAGCCAATCTGCTCGACCGGCCGCCAATGCCGCGCCCGCTCGATCTTGGTACCCCCGTCGCCGAACAACCGCGCACTGACCGGGCGCTGCCACCCTCGGCACTGCTTGGCGAGAGCGACTACCACGAACTTCCCGAGCGCCGCAACGATGTGCGCCAGGTGCTCGATGTGGCACCTGCTCAGCAACATCCGCGCGTGGTGCGCCGGCGGGCCGGCATCGGCGAAGGGCCACTCGGCACGAATGTGCCGCAGCATGGCGTGCTGCAGCGCATCAATGCCGGTTTTGCCAACCTGGTGCGCAGCCGCCGGCGTAACCGACGCCAACCGCCGACGGCCGTCGCACAGGTGCGTCGTGAGCAAGGCCTGAGCTACCGGCGACAATCAACACCCTTCCCCTGGCTGCTGTTACTGCTGCTGATCAGCCTGGTGGCGGTGCTGGTGCTGTATGGCACGAATGTCTCGCGTGAGAATGCGATCCGTGAAGCCGATGATACCCTGCTCGCTGCCGAACAGGCAATGGCCGTGTTGCGCGATGCGCCGGATGAAGCAGCCGCGCAGCAACAACTCGAACTTGCCGAAGCGGCGCTTGCTGCTGTGCGCGCCAGTGGCATCATCACGACCACTGCCGAGAGCCAGCGCCGCTACGACGAACTGAACCGCGAATATATACGTGCGCAGGCCGCAATTCAGAAGTTGACCTATTTTGACGATCTGGTTGAAGTTGCACGCCATCCACTGCCGGGCGGTATCTTCGACAGCGTGGTTGTGCCACCACCGCCCGGAGCGATCACCGATACGCTTGCATTTGGATCGATCTACCTGCTCGATACCAATGGCGGCATCCTCTACAGCACCTCGAAACAGGGTGGGCCGGTGCGCCCGATCCTGCGCCCCGAAGATACCATCAGTTCACTCAGTGTCGGCAATGTACGCGGGATGGACTGGCGCTTCGACAATATCGTGGCTGTCGCACAGAGCGGCGAGGGTGGCGCCTTCACCTTCTACTTCCGCAACCGCGAAAACTGGAGCTACAGTATTCTGGCGGGCAGTGAGGAATGGGGTCGTGTCGGCGAACGCTTCCGCATTGCCAACTACGAAGGTAATTTGTATGTCTGGGGTGCCACACGGAACAATGTGCTGCGCTACCTCAGTGGCGAATACGGCAACTTCCCATTGCCGTGGATCCAGAATGACGGCGGCCGCAATCTCGAAAATGTGATCGATCTCGCCGTCGATGGCAAGATCTACCTGTTACAACCCGATGGCACCATCCTGATTTTTGCAACCTCGGCAGCAGGCGAACGCGGCTTCGAGCGTGCCATCAGCCTGCCTGCCATGACACCGCCACTGGTGGCTGTCACGCGCTTCTATGTTACCGGCGATCCGGCAGGCGGCTGGATCTTTCTGCTCGACACCTATAACTCGCGGGTGATCCAGATCGACAAGCTGAGTGGGGCGTTTATCCAGCAGATCCGGGTGCGCCCCGATGATCCGATTGTTCTCGACCAGATGACGGATGTCTATATCGACGAGAGCGGCGTGCGCCCGGTTCTGTATCTGGTGAACGGCGGCCAGGTCGTACGAGCCTCGTTACCCGATCAGCCACGGCCGTTCGGGAGCCGCAATGATACACCGACGTCGATACCGGTACCGTAGGCAGGGCATGCCGGGCCGGAACGCTTCAATAGCTGCAGATCACCCACTCGGCCAAGCGAAAGCATAACGAGCATAAGGATGCGGAATGAGTATATCATCACCTACCACCAATCCGCTGCGGGCCGGGCTGCGCATGCAGCGCACACCCGAGCCGTGTACGGTTGTTATCTTCGGCGCTACCGGTGATCTCACGCACCGCAAACTGGTACCGGCGCTCTATAACTTACAACGCGAACGCCTGCTGCCCCCCGGCTTTAGTGTCGTCGGGTTTGCCCGCCGCGACTGGAGCGATGAGTATTTTCGCGAGACGCTCAAGGAGGGGGCCGAGCGCTATTCGCGCACCGAGATCCAGGATACGATCTGGGATGACTTCGCCGCCGGCTGTAGTTATGTGCGTGCACCATTCGACGATCCGCGCGGCTACCAGGCGCTAAGCCGGCGGCTCGACGAGCTCGATGAACAGCGCGGCACCGGCGGTAATCGGCTCTTCTACCTGGCAACCCCACCTGAGTCGTATACCGAGATCATACGCCAGCTCGGCGCCGCCAGGCTCAACCACTCGCCGAATGGCGGCTGGACCCGCATCATCGTCGAGAAACCGTTCGGTCACGACCTCGACAGTGCGCAAGCACTCGATATCGAGATCCACGAAGTCTTCGACGAATCACAGGTCTATCGTATCGATCACTACCTCGGCAAAGAGACGGTGCAGAACATCCTGGTGTTTCGCTTTGCCAACGGAATCTTCGAGCCGCTGTGGAACCGGCGCTATGTCGATCATGTCCAGATCACCGTCGCCGAAAGCGTCGGGGTCGAAGGGCGCGGCGGCTATTACGAAGGTGCCGGGGCACTCCGCGACATGGTGCAGAACCACCTGCTGCAACTGTTGGCACTGACGGCGATGGAGCCGCCTTCGAGTTACCGTGCCGATACCGTCCGCGACGAGAAGGTCAAGGTGCTCCGCGCCATTCGGCCAATCAACCCCGATCAGGTTGATCGTTTCACCGTGCGTGGGCAATATGCCGCCGGTACCGAGGGCGGCCAGCAGGTACCGGGCTACCACGAAGAGCCAGGTGTCGCAACCGACAGCCGTACCGAAACCTATGTCTCGCTACAGCTCCTGATCGATAGCTGGCGCTGGGCAGGGGTGCCGTTTTATCTGCGAACCGGCAAGCGCCTGCCCAAGCGGGTCAGCGAGATCGCCATCCAGTTTCGCTCGGTACCGCTGATGATCTTCGAAGCCGGCCCTCTGAGCGATATCGACCCGAATGTGCTGGCGATCCGCATCCAACCCGATGAAGGAATCACCCTGCGCTTCAACTCGAAGGTGCCGGGGCAGACAACTCAGATCCGGCCGGTGACGATGGACTTCCGCTACAATGCATCGTTTGGGGTCGAATCGCCGGAAGCATACGAACGGCTCCTCCTCGATGCAATGCTGGGCGATTCAACTCTCTTCACTCGTAGCGACGAAGTCGAGGCATCGTGGTCGCTGATCAGCCCGATCCATCGTGGTTGGGAAGAAAGCGAGCAGCCCATCCCACGGTATGAAGCCGGCTCGTGGGGGCCTGCCGAAGCCGATGACTTCATCGGGCGGATTGGGGCACGCTGGCGGCGATTGTAACCAGCCGAGAGGAAGAACAGTATGGCATCGATACCACCACTCGAACAGGTTCGTGTCGATATCCGCGCTATCGAGCGTGAACTGACCGCGATCTGGAAGAGTGTTGCTGATGGGCGCGACGACGCACGTGCCGCCGTAACGCGAACGTGCGTCTTGAATCTGCTGGTGCTGAGCTTTCAGGGCATGAAGGGGATCGATCCGGCAACCGCAATCATCGATCGCCTCACCAGCCAGCATCCGAATCGTGCAATTGTGATTGGCGTTAACGAAGGCGCCAGCGAGCCGCTGCTCGATGCCTGGGTGCAGGCTCACTGCCAGATGCCGGCTCCGGGGCGGCCACAGGTCTGCTGCGAACAGATCACCATCGAAGCACGCGGTGCACTTGATGCCGGGCAGATCAGCGGCCTGGTGCTGCCACTCCTGGTACCTGATCTCCCGGTGATGCTCTGGCTCCCCGAAGGTGCAGCACTCGACCACGAGCTGACACGCCGGGTGCGCGGCTTTGCCGATCGCGTGATTGTCGATACCGCCAGTTTTACCGATCCGCTGGCAGCACTCCGGCAGATCAGCGCCCTGTCGGATGAACATGTCGAGATCAGCGACCTCACATGGGGCCGATTAACAGCCTGGCGCGAACTGGTCGCCCAACTCTTCGATGCCCATGATCACCAGGCGTATCTCGCCAAGGTCGAACGCATGACGATCGACTATCTGGCCGGCGATGCAACCGCCCACGCCCAGGCGCTGCTGCTTGCCGGATGGTTCGCTTCCCGCCTGCATTGGCAATATATTGGTCATACCGCAGCTGATACCATTCAGATGGAGCATGGCGATAGGCCGGTAGGTATCGAGTTGCGACCTCGCCCCGATGCGGCAGCGCCGGTTGCCGGCATCGAAATCTTCTGTACCCGTGGGCGCTTCGGCGTGATCTGCGATGCTGCGCCCGACCGTGCGATTGCGACCGTCGATATTAGCGGGCGCCGCCAGGTGCGCCAGACGGCGCGGCTTGATCTGTTTGATAATGCCGATCTCCTGGCACACGAGCTACGCTTGCTGGGCCACGATACGACATACAACGACGCCTTGCACCTGGCGGTCGCGATGCTCCACCCATAGCGGCTCGGCAATGATCGCTCACTCGTCGGACACCAATCTGCCGGAAGCTGCTGCCATATTCAGACCAGCGCAGCCAGGATCATTTCGACGATCCGAACCCCGGTGTAGATCGCGAATGCCACAACGATAATCAACGGCAGCCAGAACCCCACCAGCGTCAGGAGCCGCTCGGCACCGCCAGGGCGATCAGTGCGAAACCCCGGTATGATCTGCCCGCGTGTTGCATCCACCCCACCAAGCATCGTCAGCGCACCAATCGCTGCAAATACCAGCGCACTCACAACCCCGATCAGCACACCAAGCAGCAGCAGTATCGTTACCATGCCAGACCTGCACTTTCCACATGCCGCAGAATCCCACCACCGTCGCACAAAAGTTAAAAATTTGACAAGAACTACCGTCTATGCTATTCATAACCCCGTGTTCACCAATATAACTATTATAACCTTCCCACGACGGAGTGCAGCAACGGTACGGCCGGCTACGACCCACCGAATCCGGCGGGTGCTGGCAAGTATCGTGCTCTTTGTGATGCTCTGTGGTCTGATCAATCATCCGCCGACGGTTGCTCTTGCCGGCGCACCCATACCGGCAAGCAGTGGTCGGGCCTTCCTGCCGAGCAGCAGCACAACCATCAACCCGGCACCATTGGCAAGCGTGCCACAGGCACCCGTGATCGAGCTTGCTATACTGCCGGAATTACGCCTGCCCGATGCAGTGCGCCGGCCGCCCGCCGCTGTCGCTTCGTTGTTCATCGCCGGTGACGGGCCGGCGATGCGCGGCACCAGGATCGCTCAGACCGACCGGATCGATCTGTATGTCGGCCTGCATACCCTGACTCCCGAAGAAGTAACGGCACTCGCGCCGCAGATCGAGGCATACCTCCAGGCCAGCGAAGCTCGCTTCGGCACTCAACTCAGCGAGCGAGTCTCGCTTGCCGTCTATCGCCCGGCACTTGCGCCGAGCCGCGGCACCCGTGGAATAGCCTATACCGCCGAGCGGCGCGCCGAGATCTACTACCACCCCGGCGAAGATCTCGACAGTGCGCTGGCGGTTGCCGTTCACGAACTGGCGCATCATCTGCAGTTTGCACGCTATGGCGAAGAGATCCAGCGCCGAACGGACACCATCCTGCTGGAAGGTCAGGCGACCTGGATCACCGGTGATGTCTGGCTGCAGCGGATCGGCGCAGCATCGTGGCGCGAGCGGGCCCAACAGCTGCGTGATAGCGGGGTGCCTCTAAGGCTCTTATTGCCCAGGGCATACGGCGCCAATACTCGTTACGAGCTGTGGGCCTCGTTTATTGATTTCCTCATCGAACACTACGGCATGGATACCGTCGATCAGCTCTATCGAAGCGGTATGAGCCGTGAGCCGGGTTCGGCGGCATACCAGGCGATCACGGGAAGCTCGCTCGACGAGCTGGCCGATGCATGGCGCGCATGGGTCGATGGTACCTATAGCCAAGTGCCAAACGATTGATCGCTGGGGGCGCGGGCGTCGCGTTCGCATACGCACCGATCAATACTGCTGCACTTCGCTATAAGAGCGGCTACGTCTTCAGATCGTGGGCAATACCATATGCCAGGCCATGCCGGCGAACATAGGCCGGTAATTCGCGTTCGACGGCAGCAAACACCGCTTCACTCACCCGATCGAGCGGCACACCCGCGGCCTGCAGCGCCCGGCGCAGCGGGGCGGTAGGCTGATGTTGCCAACCGGCGGCGCGCAGGATGGCCGGGCCGACAAGATCGCCATGGGCATGGCCGGCACCGATCGCCGGGTGTGCTTCAAGGGCATACGCCAGGTAATGCTCCGAACCCTCCTCGGGGCGGCTGTGCCCCAACAGGTTACACAGCTGCACCTCGAGCGCCAGCAGCTGCAACAGCTCACGGAGCCCACCATGATCACCACGCCCGGCCGCCGGGGCAATCTCGATGGCTGCGGTGAGCAGTTCGTGTGCCATACGCGCCGCCCATGGCAACCAGCGCTGCTGCGGCAAATTCTGGCCGCGCTCTTCGGCGTAGCGCCAATCGTACGATCCGGTTGCGATCGAAAGGAGATCGCAGATTCCTGCTGCCCGCACATGGGGCGGTGCCTCGGCCAGCAACCGATAGTCGGCATAACAGATCTGAGCCGGCCCGGTTTCGAGATACACGACACATCCGTCGCGCCGCACGCCACTGGCCCATGTCAGGTGTGCGTCAACCGATAGCGCCGTCGGAATGACGACCAGCGGCAGCCCATGCTGCCAGGCCAGGTATTTGGCGGCATCGGCGGCCAGCCCGCCACCCACACCATACACCACCTCGGCATCACCGGGGTAGCCGGCGGCGAGTGCGGCAAACTGCGCTTCGGTCGCATCCTGAACATTGCCACGCCAGGTCGGTGCAAGCTGCAAGCCGGCATGCACTGCCGCTGCCCAGGCCGGCGGGCTGGTAATCAGTGCCACAGGTCGCGTCTCGGTGATCTCGCTCAGTGAGGTTTCGATAATCTGCGGCACCGGGTATGCAATCATAGGCATGTTGCTCCTCGCTCTGGCTGCCAGCCCCATGCCTTATAGCTAGGTGCAGCAATCTTGAGCCATCCGCATCCTGCGAGCGCGGGCGTCCCGCCCGCATGTGCGCAAGATGTGCGCGGTCCCGATGATCAATCGTTTTGCACTTGGCTATAGGTGCGGGGGCGGCACGCGGCTCTGATTATTCGCGGTCATTCGCCAGGCCGGCACGGGCAATCTGTTCGATCAGTTGTGCCAGTACGGCTACCGCTGCGGCGGCCGGCGCGGCGGGCAACTCACCAACCAGCCGTGCCCAGCGCGTAAGCCCCAGTGCGACCGCCAACGTTTCACTAAGTACGGCACTGCGGTGATCAGCAGCATTCCAGAGCGCGGCATACCCATCGATAGTAAAGGAATCGGACGCAAAATCGGCAAGCGAATGCGCCAGATCGGCAAGCCCTGCTGCAGCTGCCGCACACGCCTGCTGTGCCGCTGCCAGGAT
>CALLZL010000041.1 GCA_937859575.1 uncultured Chloroflexota bacterium | reverse complement strand
CGGCCTCTTCCCACCGATTTTTCTTTCTGTGGGGGCGGAACCCGCCACCGCAACCGCCTCGAATACACCGGTGGCTGAAGAAAAAACCAAGGCGGATTTCTGGGATGTGTTGCGCCCGCTGGCCGAGTCGCCCGGTGATAGCGGTGCGGCGGCATCCAATGCGCCAGTCGAACTGACGGCTGAAGAGAAACGCCAGGCCGACCTGATGAATCCGCGCCGCCGCCGTTCGCGCCGCTAGATTTGATGCCCGTCGCTCGGATTGGTATGGCCGGCAAATCTTGTTGAAGCTTGTGTTTGTATGCCACGGCACCCGGGTGACGTTGCATAGCGAACTTCGCAATGGTTCCACACTGAGGGTTGTATGAAGAGTATTGAGATCAGTGCACGTACCGTCGCTGAAGCGATCCGCCTTGCACTTGCCCAACTTGGAAAAGATCGCGACGAAGTCGCGATTGAAGTCCTTGAATCGGGAAGCGAGGCCGAAGAGGCGCTTGTTCGCGTTACGGTGGTGGATGACGATGAAGAACCGGCCCAGCCGGAAAGGCCACAGCGTACCCGCCAGCCGCTCCCTGAAGATGTTGATGTGACGGCGCGCCGTACACTTGAAGAATTGCTCGAACGTATGGATATTGAAGCCTACGTGACGGCCGTACGTTCGACGGTGCCGGATCAGCGCGGAGACCCGGAAGAGACGATCACGCTGCATGTTGAAGGGGCCGACGAAGAGGCTATGAGCCTGTTGATTGGCCGGCGTGGCGAAACCCTGCGCTCAGTGCAGTTTATGGTCAATCTGATCGTCAGCCGTAAAGTGCAGAAGTGGCCACAGGTCGTGGTGGATGTCGGCAATTATCGCCAGCGACGCCAGGAATCACTCGAAGGGTTGGCACGCCGCATGGCCGAGCGCGTACGGCAGAGCGGCCGACCGCTCATGCTCGAACCGATGGGGGCCTTCGAACGCCGGGTTGTTCATCTTGCACTCCGCAGCGACCCGAGCGTCTATACCGAAAGCAGTGGCGAGGGCGAGAACCGCAAGGTTGTCATCTTCCCTGCCAAAGGTGCGAACTGATTGCCCACGTATGCAACCAGATTTTCTCCTGATAGGCCATTTCACCCGCGATCTGCTCGATGACGGCAGTACTATTCCGGGGGGAACGGCGCTCTACGCGGCACTGACGGCATACCGCCTCGGTCGCCGCGTTGCTGTCGTTTCGGCGGATGCCCCGCTCCCCGCCGATTGGCCGCAGGCTATCGAGCAGGCGGTTGTCGCCGGCACGGCACCGATCTTCGAGAACCGCTATACACCACAGGGGCGTGTGCAGTTGCTGCATGCCGCCGCCGAGCCGATCCGCCATGCCGATATCCCACCGCCATGGCTGGCGGCGTCGGTCATCCACCTTGGCCCGATCCTGGCCGAGATCGATGCCGCACTGATCGCCGCGTTGCCGGCACGTACGATCGGCCTGACACCGCAGGGATTAATGCGTGAATGGGGTGCGCTGCCCGGCGTGATCAACTACCGACCATGGCTGCCGCCACCCGATCTGCTGGCACGCCTTGGTGCGCTGATCCTTAGTATCGAAGATATTAAGGGCGATGAAGCACTGGCACAACGCTATGCCCGCGATTGCCGCCTCGTTGCGCTGACACGCGGCGCCCAGGGGTCAACCCTCTTTATCGATGGAACGCCGCACCAGATTGCTGCCGCTCCGGCAACCGAACGCGATCCGACGGGTGCCGGCGATGTGTTTGCTGCCGCACTGCTGGTGCGCCTCGATGAAACCGGCGATCCGCTTGAAGCGGCCCGCTTCGCGGCCCGCGTCGCGGCGCGCAGTGTCGAAGGGCGGGGCGCAAGTGCCATCCCCACCCGTGCCATGCTCGATCCTAACGCAGATCACGCCGCGGGGTGATCCGCGGCCCGCGCCCCCCACCCAGCGGCCCGGCAGAGGTTTCCAGGGTATTGCCGCGATCCCGATCCGCCGAAAGCCCGACACTCGGCTGCTGCGGGCCATCGCTGCCGCTGCGGCCGACTTCAGCGGCGCGTAGCTCTTCGGCCTGCAACAACAGCTCGGGCGCGAGTTCGTGGTAAAACTCGAGCGCCTGGCCATGCCGATCGACGCCGGTGGCCGATACCAGTACGCGGCTGCCGCGTGGAATACCCTCGGAAGCCAACAGATCCGCCAGGGGTGCCTCGATCAGCTTCAGCACCTGCTGGCGCAGCGGCCGTGCCCCAAAACGCGGCTCAAACCCCTTCTGCAAGAGATACTCTTTGGCAGCCGGCGTCAGTTCGACACTGACCCCCTGCCGCAGATACTGTTCGTTCGATTCGATCAGCATGCGATCGAGCACGGCCCGTAGAGTTTCGCTCGAAAGCGGCCGGAATGCCACAATCTCATCGAGGCGGTTGATCCATTCTGGCTGGAATACCCGCTGTAACGCTTCAAAACCGATCTGATAGATCTGCTGCCCGGTCGATTCAACATCCTGATTGGAGGTGCGAAAACCGATCGTACGCCGATCGAGGTAATCGACCATCTCTTTCGCGCCGACATTGGTTGTCAGGATGATGATACTGTTCTGAAACGAAATACGGCGGCCGCCATTCAGCAGCAAGATCTCACCGTCTTCCATGATCTGCAGCAGCATGTTCCAGAGCTCGGGCTGGCCCTTTTCGATCTCGTCAAACAGCACAATGCTATTCTCTTGTTCGATGATCTCGGGGTTGAGCAGCGGCTTCTGATCGCGCCCGACATACGAAGGGGGTGCACCGACCAGCGCCGAAACTTCATGCCCCTGGCTAAAGAGTGAACAATCGATCTTGAGAAATGCCTCGCCGTCGGGGCGCAACAATGTCGCCAGTTGCCGCGCCGTCGCCGTCTTGCCGACACCGGTCGGCCCGAGGAAGAGCAGTGTGGCGCGTGGACGGCGCGGGTTGCCTGCCGAGAAGCCGAAACGTGCCCGGTTCATCAGCCGTACGATCGCCTCGATGGCGCGCTCTTGCCCGAAAATCGTGCTCCGCAGACTCTGCTCGATAGTATCGAGCGGGTTGGCAGAGCCGCGAACGGCCCGTTGCATGCCGGCCGGAATCTGTTCCATGGCTTCTCCTCGTCCAGATACGGACATGTTCGTGGATGCGCTTATTATAGTGATCTGCAACAGTATGCGTCAAGCGTGTACGGCAACCCCACGCCGATACCATATGTGCGGCCATAAGCATCTTGTGGTACGATACACGCCGCAGCGGAGCATCAGCGCTTCAGAGCCGAGGCACGGATGGAAGATGAGAAGATTGCACATGCCGCGACCCTGCTTGGCACAGCCCACCGGATCGTGGCACTGACCGGGGCAGGCTTTAGCCGACCCTCGGGTATTCCCGATTTTCGCAGCGGCACCGGCCTCTGGTCGACATTCAATCCGCAAGAGGTGGCGTCGTTGCGTGGGTTTCGCCATCATCCACAGCGTTTTTACGATTGGTTTCGCCCGTTGCTCACACCGATCCTGCAGGCCGCGCCAAACCCGGCACACTATGCACTGGCGGCGCTTGAACAGAGCCGCAGGCTGAGTGCGGTGATTACCCAGAATATCGATGGCTTGCACCAGCGCGCCGGCTCGCGCGAGGTTTTCGAATTGCACGGCCATATGCGCAGCGCGACATGCCTTGAGTGTGAGCATCAGGTGCCGACCATCAATATGCTGCCGCTTATTCAGCGTGGCGGTGTGCCGCGCTGCAGCTGCGGCGGCCTGCTGAAACCGGATGTTGTGCTGTTTGGCGAAGATCTGCCGCGCGGCATCTTCTGGCTGGCACGGCAAGCCATCGAACAGAGCGATACGCTGATTGTTGCCGGCACCTCGCTCGAAGTATACCCGGTGTGCGATCTGCCGGTTGAAGCTCAACGGCGTGGCGCACGGCTGATTATGATTAATCTGAGCCCGACCCACCTCGACACACAGGCCGATGTTGTGCTGCACGCCGATGTTGCAAAAGTGCTCCCGGCGATTGTCGCCCGGGTGATCTAAAGGAGTATGCAATGGAACAGATCGAACTGGAGGCCCTGCGGACGCGCTTTGGCGGCGTTCGGGGGCGGCTTTGACCTCGCTGAAAAACAACAGGTGATCAATACCCTCGAAGAACGTACCGCCGACCCGAACCTCTGGAATAATCCGCAAGAGGCCCAGAGCATCACCCAGCGCTTGAGCCGGGCCAAAACCGAACTCGATCGGGTGATCGATCTCGAAAGCCGCATCGATGCGCTTGGCGAACTGGCCGCGCTGGCCACCGCCGAAGCCGACGACTCGCTGGCGGCCGAGTTGACTGCCGAGTATAGCCGACTTGTTGCCGATGTTGCCGCACTTGAGATCGAAGTGCTGCTTGCTGCCCCCTACGACGACCGCGACGCGTTTTTGTCGATCAAGGCCGGTATGGGCGGCACCGATGCACAGGATTGGGCGGCCATGATGATGCGGATGTATACGCGCTGGGCCGAACGGCGCGGCTTTCGGGTAACGCTTGTCGACGAAAGCGAAGGTGAAGAGGCCGGCATCAAGAGCGCGACACTCGAAATGCGCGGTGATTATGCCTATGGCATGGCCAAAGCCGAAGCTGGTGTTCACCGCTTGATTCGCCTCTCGCCGTTTAATTCCGGCAATACCCGGCAGACATCCTTCGCGCTGGTTGAGGTGCTGCCGGAAGTCGATGATGCCCCGGAAGTCGTCATCCGCCCGGAAGATCTTCGCATCGATGTCTTTCGCGCCGGTGGCCACGGCGGCCAGGGGGTCAATACCACCGACTCGGCAGTGCGTATCACCTATCGCCCCGGCACACCCGAACAGATTGTCGTCACCTGCCAGAACGAACGCTCCCAACTGCAGAACCGCGAAACGGCAATGCGGGTGTTGCGTGGCCGGCTGCTCGAACGCGAACTCCAACGACAGCGCGCCGAACGCTCGCGCCTGAAGGGTGAACATCGCCAGGCCGATTTCGGCAGCCAGATGCGTACCTACTACCTGCACCCCTATACGCTGGTGAAGGATCATCGAACCGACCACGAAACCAGTAGTGTGCAGACCGTGTTGGATGGCGATCTCGACGATTTTGTTGAAGCCTACCTGCGCTGGAATGTCGGCCGCGATGCCTGAGAATACAGCAGAGGCAGCATACGGCGGTTGTGCCGCTTATGCTGCCTCCGGTACCCGGTATGCGGCAATCAGGCGCTACCGCACCAGGTTGATTGCATACACTCCGGCATCGACTGCCCCCGAACTCATCGCCCCCGCTGTCGTGAAGTAATCGACCCGCTCGGCAAGCACCCAGCGACTGGATGCCTGGCCGGAGACACTGAAGCTGTCGAGCCGAACGGCCATGAAACCGACGATTGTATACTGGGCGTTGTTGCCGTTGCCAACCACACTATAGCCAAACACCGGCACGATCCCGACCGGGCGGTTATCAATACGCCACTGCATCTCCTGGGCCAGCGAGTTGCTCAACATGCCGGTATCGCCCCATAGCTGCCCGCCGATCTCAAGCGCATACTGCGAACCCTGGCACCACCAGCGGCTCATGCTATCCTCGTGTTGTGCCGGCGTCTGGATGCAATCCTGGTTGAAGTTGCCGGTGGTGTTGGGGGCATTATTCGGGTTGAACGACACCTGGCCGAAATTGCCCGGCTGCACACCATAGGCCTGGGTGCCGACCGGGCATGTGCCGTTGACATCGCCAAAAATGCACAGCATATCGCCGTTATTGCTTCCCTGTGCTGCCTGTTGCGAGATCGCCAGTGGAATGAGATCACCGCCAATCGCCGCCATCAACGGGCCATACACCGCCGTCGCCTCGGCATCGACCGTCAGATCCGGCCGGCCAAGCACCGTCATGAAATAGGTACCGAAGGTGTATTCGAGTTCGACAACCACCCCAAAGGCGCTGTTTGGCACGGGTGCCCCGGCATTGCTCACGGCCACCGGCGACTCGCCCATTTCGGCGAAGCGATCGACGAAAAAGGCCTCCCATTGCAGGTCGATCCCATTTTCCAGCCCATGGGTCTGCAGGTAGTCTTCGATCGCCGCAAAGACGGCGCTCTGAGCACCGCCACCGGCCTGCTTCTGGGCAATCAGGGCCCGTGTGCCGGCAAGTGCAGCCGCATCGGCGGCATTTGTCGCATTGCGGCGCTGGTTAAACGCATTGGCACCATCGACACCCAGGCCACTGAACGCCACCAGCAGTAACAGTGTCAGGGCGACAAGGACGATCGACTGCCCTGACGCACGGCGGGATGTAAGCAATGTTCGCATACAAGGTTTCCTTCTCACACTACACATATCTAGTGCGTCAGCAACCGCCCATCTGCGGCACGGTTGTTTCACTGCCGAGTGTGACGGTCGCACTCGGCACCAGGAAGGTAAATAAGAGATTGTACTGATACCGCACTTGAATTGTTGTCCGTTCCACATCAGGGGTACAATCGCGCGTGATGGTGATGTCGCTGTTCTGCACCGCCGGTGTGAACCCGGCTAATTCCGATCGCACGGCATTACGAATACCGGCATCATCACGAGGGTTCTGCACTGCGTAATAGCCAGCCTCGGCAACTGCATTCTTGATCGACACCTGCGCCGCGTAGCCACGGGCGAAATCAACCGTTCCAAGTAACAGCATAATCAGCAGTGATGCACTCAGGGCAAACTCCACCAGCGATTGCCCGGTGTGAATGTGCCGTCGCCGAAGGTTGTCTGTCGTGTGCATTGATCGATCCCTCAGGAACATAGACTTCTCCTACTGACACACCGACGCACCCGAGGTATCGACCGTCGTGCCGACCGGCGGGGCGTTCTGGCCACCCGGCGGATTCTCGACCTGTAGCGTCGAAATCGTAAGCTGGTCGCGCAGGCGATAGGTATAGAGCCCACACGACTGAGCGTACCCAAGGCTATCGGTCGGCCCGAGGGTGATATTCGTAGTGCTGCCGTTACGCTGCACCACAACCGTCACATTACGGCCGGGGATTCCTTCGCCAGTAAAGCGGCGATAGACCCGCACGCGCAGCGTCAGCGGCCTTTGGACATTGCCGGCACTGCCGTTGGCGTTCGGATTGGTCTCTTTTGACGCAAGGATCGTGACATCGATCGGCTCGGGAGTTGGAATCGGGGTTGGTGAGGGCAATACCTCACCACCATCACCGCCATCACCGCCATCACCACCATTACCGTTGCCATTACCGTTGCCATTGCCGTTGCCGTTGCCGTTATTATTTTCCGGTTGGGTCAGAACCGTAGGAATCGGAGTCGGCGGGAGCGACGAGATCGAACCGCAGGCAGTGGTGATCGTTCGCGACGCGGTTGCATTGACATTCACCTGTGGAATGAAACGGGTCGTGATCGGGTCGAGCAGTGTAAACTGATAATTGACACTGACCGTGACAGGATTGCCATAGGTTGGCGATGCAACACCATTATAGTTAATCGTCGGGGTGATGGTTGCGGTATCAACCAGCGCCGGCAGGCGCGAACGGGTCGCATTGATGATCGCCTGAGTATCGGTTTCGTTGGGGCAGGGGCGTACCGCAGCGGCGCGAGCGCCTTCGCGGGCTGCATTCTGCACCTGGGTATAAATAAAATAGGTATACCCCATTTCGATAATGCCGAGGATCACCAGGATCAGGATCGGCAAGACCAACGCCAACTCAACCATACTCTGCGCCGGGCGAACGACACGCCGTATCAAACGTTTCATCAACACACCTGCCTGAAGCACCACAGTGCTATACCGTTTCCTTACCTTATGATAACCGGTTCTACTTGCAACTTCATATTCGGTTGCGTAACAGTTTTCTTATACTTCATGAACAAATTCGTGATTGGAATAAGGATAACACGCGATCATTACCAGGCGGCCACATATGCGCGGATGTCGATCTTGTCATTACGATGCAGCATCGTAGTGTGTAGAACCTCGGATCCTGTCGGTACGAGGTTCTACGCACCATGCGACGCATGATCATATACAGCCCGGGGCAGGGCAATCAGTTGAAGACGGCAAGCAGATCGGGGATAGCCGGGCCGAGCAGTACGGCAAAGATCGCGGGGAAGATCAGGAAGACGAGCGGGAACATCATCTTGACCGGTGCCTGGTTGGCGCGTTCCTGGGCACGCTGGCGGCGCTTGGTGCGCAGTTCTTCGGCCTGAATAGTAAGCACGCGACCAATACTGACACCCAGCGCTTCGGCCTGTTTGATTGCCGAGGCAAAGCTGATAATATCGGAAACACCAGTACGTGTACCAAGATCGGTCAGCGCCTGGCGGCGCGAGAGGCCCATGCTGATATCGCGCAGCACGCGATCGAATTCGCGGGCGATCTCATTACTCCACTTGGTGGTAATCTCCTGCATGGCATTTTCGAAACTCAACCCGGCGGCGCTGGCAATCGCCAGCAGATCAAGCGCATCGGGCAGCGACGCAATCAATTCGTTCTGGCGGCTGGTGATCCGGCTCGACAGCCAGATATCGGGGATGAAAAACGAAACAATCGTGATCCCGCACAAGAGCGCCAGATTGAAGAAGTTTGGATCGAGCCGGGTGAGGAAACCGACCGCCAGCAGCAACAGCAGCACAAGAGTCATGCAGAGCCCTTTGATGCCAACGAAGTCGATCGCCGAGATACCGGAAGGGTTGCCGGCCATTATCAAGCGGGCACGGAGCTCTTGATACTGGTTCTGCGGCAAGATCCAGCGGAAGATACCAGACACCCGGCGGATGATCGGCAGCAGCACCCGTTCGGAAAACGGCTTTTGCTCGGTCAGATTCGTCACCACGACCGTTTCTTCATCGCTACCCATATAGGTGCCGAGGCGCTCGCTGACCGTTGCATCGCGGCGTGTCAGGGCAATACCGCCGACGAGCAGCATCAAGCTGAGGGATGCAAGCACACTGACCAGGATCATGAGAGCCATAGGAAGCCCCTATATTTTGATATCGATAATACGCTGGATGGCCAGGAATCCTGCGATCGACATGATCAGCGCACCAATCGGAATGCAGAGGATCAGGCCAGGTTGAAACAACTTCATCATATAGGCCGGATTAATGGCGAAGATGATACCCGCCAGCGCAAACGGCAGCGCGCCGATCACATAGCTCGAAATCCGCTGCATCGACGTGATCACGCGAATATCGCGGCGTAGCTTGGTACGTTCACGAATGGTGCTACTAATATTTTCGAGAATAACACCCAGGTTCCCACCAACACGCGAATGAATCTTGATAGCCGTTGCCACCAGATCCATATCGTCGCTCTCCATACGAGCAGCCAGATTATCAATCGCCTGGGTCATGCTAAGGCCGAGCTGAACCTCCTGGAATACGCGTTGCAATTCAGACTTGGTTGGTTCCTGCGAGTCGCTGGCCACCTGGGAGAAGGCCTGTATGAGGCTAAAACCGCCGCGCATCGATGCCGTGAGCAGGTCGAGGGTTTCGGGCAACTGTTCGCCGAAATCACGGTTACGCTGTTTGCGGCGATATTGCATCCAGATCAGCGGCACCAGATAGCCGGCCAGCAGGGCAAACGGCACCAGCAACACTTCACGCCAGATCAGCAACGCCAGCGCACTCAGAATGAACGGGATCGCGAGCCGCAACAACAGATATTCCGAGACCGTCAGCGGGACATTGGCCTGCAGCAACTGATACTCGATGCGTGCGGCAAAACCCTGGCGCTTGATCGTCGCGTTGAGCCGGCTGGCGATCTGCGGATCATAGAACCGCCCTTGAAATTCGCTATCGGTTGTGCCGCCAAGATACGTATTCATGCGTGTGTCCATATCGGCATCACGGCGCAGCATACTATTGAGGGCGACAAACATGATCAGGATAGCGATCCCGAAGACAACTGCGGCAATAATGGGTAATAACTGCTCGATGGCCATAGCGGGCTCCAGTAACGGGTAGAACAGCCTTATTAATCGCGACGGACGAAGCCGAACAAGCCGCGCCGCCGAGATCCGGCGGTTTTGTCGTTTGCCCGTTCTTGTTCGGGCGACAACGAAATCGTATTGACGCGTTCACCAGCGATGCGCGCCGCCAGTTTGATCAGACTCTGGCCAACCCAGCTTTGTGGATGTGAGATCACGACTGGAATGCCGCGATTGACACTATGAGTAACCAGGCGCCCTTCACTGGGGATGTTGGCACCGATCGGGTAGCGCAGGTGCTGTTTGACATCATCGAGCGACACACCATCAACGCTTGGGAAGCGATTCAGCACCAGCGTGATCTGGCCGCGCAGTTCGACTTCGCGCTGCACATACTCGAGGAAGCGCTTAACATTCTTGAGCGACGGCACTTCGGGAGTTGTCACCACCAGGATCTCGTCGGCACGGCGCAGCAGTGTTTCGACGATTTCATCAAGAAATGACCAGGTATCGGCAATCACATAGTCGTAACGTTCGAGCAGGCGATCGAGCAGCACTTCGATCTGTTCGGCAGTAATATCGCCAATCGCTTCGGGGGTTTGCGGCGCGAAGAGCACCTGCAGGCCGCTACTATGCGTCTGTACCACCGGGGCGATCATGGCATCGTCGATTTCATCGGCGCGTGCGAGCAGATCGTGCATGGTGTATTTCGACCAGAGGTTGAGTTGCACGCCGACATCGCCGAACTGCAGGCAGAAATCGGCGAGCAGAATACGCCCGGCGCTGATCTGGCGCAGAGCCACCGCGAGGTTGGTTGTCACGGTTGTGGTTCCGGCACCGCCCTTTGGTGAAGTGACGACCACCAGCCGGCCGCGTGCCGACGACATCGACGGACCGCTTGAAACGATCGCTCGCGAGCGGCGATCGGCCTCGGTCGCCATGGCGGTACGAATACTTTCGAGCAGTTCGGCAAGTTGTAGCGGGCGCGGCAAGACATCACGGGCACCGGCCGTGACCAGGCGCCGCAACGTCGTGGTATCGGGCGTTGACACGACAGCGATACAGAGTGTGAGCGGCAGGCTGGTAAAGATCTGGCGAATGAACTGTTCGGATTCCTGCAGTTCACGATCGACAATCACAATATCGGGGCGAAGTTGTTGCACCAGATCAAGCCCGGCACCAAGCACGCCAACCCGCTCGACCTGGGCAATTCCCTCTTCGGCACCAAGGCGCTCGATCCAGGCTTGTTCAAGGCGCTCTGGAGCGGTGACGACGATGATACGAGTTCCTGCGTTGGCCACGGTCTCTTCTCTTTCTTTTCGCCCTCAACGCGGCGGAAGCCGGGCTTCCACCGCGTTGGAAGTGGGATCTCGCGAGATCTTAGCGCAAGTAGCGATCCTGCAATTCGCGCTGGTCGATCGGTGGTGGGGTGAAGGTGTTGTCACGATCGAGCGGCGAGCGCAGCGTAAAGTCGATCGTTCCGCCGATATCCTTGATGAACTTGAGCATCACGGCATCTTCGGGGGTGACGCTAAAGACAAGCGCGATTGGCGGAGCTTCGGCACCCTGTTCGGCATCACCCGAACGCAAGACACGGAAAAGATCGATATTCTGCAGGGTCAGCGCGGTGGTATTGCCGGTCGGTTCGCCTGCGAGATCCAGCACCGGGAATGTCAGCAGCAAATCGACGCGATCACCATCGCGCAAGAGATTACTCTGCGCCATCAGATCAATGATCGGGAAGGTGAAGAGGACACGACCTTGCGGAATCTGCTGGCTGATCCCGGTTGTTGAGTCGTCGCTGAACTGGGATTGCGAGAAGAGCTCGCCCGCACCGATGGCACGAGTTGCGATCCGACCCTCAAGATCTTCGGTGCGCGTGATCGCAGTTGACGGCACCAGATCCACCGGAAAATCGCGCGTTGTAATATCCTGTGCGGAGAGGGTCGTACCGATATTGATGGCACGTGCCGCAACCGGCATGCTGACAGTAGGCACCGGGGCAAACTCGGCCAGTGCGGCGCGGCGTGCTTCCTCGGCGGCCGTTGTGGCCTGCTGTTGGAGCACGACATACACCAGCGCACCGGCACCGATAGCAAGCACCAGGCCCAAAACGAAGAGGATCCAACCACTACGGCTTCGGCGATTCACACAAGCCTCCTATCGGAACCACCCGGTTGTTACGATTTCCTGGTTACTATAGCGCATCTGCAGCGGGTTTTGTTATGCCCCTATTGTAACAATTTGTTAACGGATCCGGCGAGTGAAGCCATATTCACTACCAAATATGTGGATTTACGACAGCATATCGTGAATAAGGCGCAGAAGTTGATCGATATCGAACGGTTTCTGGATGATCACCGCGCCTTCGGCTTCGAGATCGGCAAACCAGGGTTTACGGTTAAGGGCCGTCATGATGAAGATCGGAATGCCGCCTTCCTGCAGTTGATCTTTCATCTGCTGAAACGTTTCGACGCCATCCATCTGGGGCATCATGATGTCGCAGATCACCAGATCAGGTTTGAGCGAGCCCAATAATTTGACACCTTCCTGGCCATTATTAGCCAGAACGATACGATACCCTTCTTCGCGCAGTGCAATTTCGAGCACAGTTTGCATGGCGAGGTCATCATCAACAACCAGGATGGTCTTTTCGTCCATCGAATTCCCCTGTGAGATGGCATCGCGTGTGCTGGTCACACGATCGGCCAGGTAGTGCGTCTGAGGGCAACGATGAGGGGAGGTGACAGATGCACCACGGATCCACGCACGATGATTTGATGCGATTCGTGGCGCGTATTATAGCAGAAGTCGGCCCTTTCCTATCATGGGGCGGGAATGGCGCATGCATCAACCCAGCCGGCGGGGATATCGGTCAGGGGCGATAGTACGGCAGGGGATCCGCCTGATACTCGTGGTAGGTAAGTTTGACGGCCGGCAGGGCGATACACATCACCGAGCCGCTCGTATTGGTCTGATCGAGCCAAAGCCGGCCGCCGAGGAGTTCGACATCGCGGCGAGCAAGGCTGAGGCCGAGGCCGCTCCCGGGTGATTCGGCCAGGGCGCGAACCCGGCGGCCGCGGTAGAAGGTATCGAACAACTGATCGCGTTCTTCGAGTGGAATGCCCGGCCCTTGATCGGCGACCCGAATGAGCGCCAACCCATCCTGCGACACTGCCGAGAGCGTGATCTCGCCGTGAGTGCTGTAGCGCACGGCATTATCGACGAGTTCGTGAAGAGCGCGGCGCAGCATCGCGCGATCCCCCCAGATCGCCAGGCCTTCGGGTACGGCAATAGTGAGCATGATCCCTTTCATGCGGGCGGCATGCGCATATTCAGTTGTAATTTCATCGAACAAGGGTGCCAATTCAACAGATGTATTGGCGATCGGCTGGGAAGACTCATTGCTCTGACGGCGGTCGATCGAAAGCACACGATCGACAAGCGATTGGAGCTGCATGACGCTGTTACGCAGCACATGGGCAAATTCGCCAACCATTTCGGGCTGGCGGGTGAGGAGTTGCATGGCAAGCGTGAGGCTTGTGAGCGGAGTACGCAGTTCGTGGCCAACATGTTCGATGAACTCATCTTTGCGTTGATCGAGGGCGCGCAACTGGCTGTTGAGCTGAGCGATTTCGGTATAGGCGCGGGTATTTTCGAGGGCGCTGCCAATCGCCGGCGCCAGTGTCGCCAGCACATCAAGCACCTGATTCGAGTAGTCACGCCCGTTTTTGGGCGCTCCGAGGCCATAGAATCCGATCAGTCGATCACCGACGCGGAGCGGCAAGACAAGGGCAACATCGCGGGCCTGAAAGGGTGGCGCCCAATCGCTCTCGCGCGACGTTGGAACGCGCAAAAAATCGAACTCATAGCGCACCTGGGTTACACTGGCGCCATTGGCGAGCAGCAGAACGCCGGGATGATCGAGTTCGTGGCCAAGGGCGACAAACACACGGTTTTCGGGCGGTTCGAGCATCCAGAGGGTGGCACCCGTCAGACGCAGGCGACCGGGGAGATCCTCGCACAATAGATTGCACAGGCCGGCGGGATCGATCGTACGACTCAGGATACCGGTAATATCGCGGGTGAGATCGCGGGTATCCTGCCATTCGCGGCGGTTCATGCGATTGGCAAACGCCACCAGGCGGCGGCGAATCGGCACGACCGCCACCGCGACCGCCACCGTCGCAACCATGTGCGGCGTCATGGGATCGGTGGCAAATGCCGGCGTAAAGAGTGCCTTGAGAATGGCATACAACGAGATCAACACCAGCCCAAGGCTGATGTTGATCAGAGCCATACCGATAGCACGGGCGCGGTTATCGGTACCGACGAGAGTTGTTTCTTCTTTTTGCACGTAGATATAACGCTGCCTGGCGTGATGGGGATACGAGCCGCAGGTACGATTATTGATCGTAGGGATCACGGCTTCTATAGCGAGGTGTAGAAGTAGTGATCTGTGCGCAAGCGGGCGAGCCGCCCACGATCGCGGGATCAATCGTTTTGCACTTCGCTATAGCGATGGCTTACCAGGCGGTATGCAGCAGGGCGAGGGTCTCTTCGTAGGTTGCGGTGCGCGGGTTGGTGAAGATAGCGGCATCGCTGATGGCAATTTCGGCGATAGCCGGCAGAGCAGTTTCGGGAAGCTCGATATCACGCAGGCGCAGCGGCAAGCGACAATCTTCGGCGATAGCGCGCACGGCGGCGATTCCGTCGTCGATCACACTCTGCTCGTCGCGACCGCCGGCATTAACGCCGAGGGTACGGGCGATACGGGCGAAGCGATTCGGTGCGACACCAGCGTTAAAAGCCATACCATGCGGCAGAAGGATGGCATTGAGGGTGCCATGGTGCAGATCGAAGCTCCCGCCGATTGCATGCGCCAGGGCGTGCACGATCCCCAGGCTTCCGCCGCTCCCCGAGAATGAGAGCCCGGCGATACAGGAAGCGATCAGCATGGCGCCACGCGCATCGAGATCATCACCTGAATAGGTGGCGGCGCGCAGATTGTTGGCAATCATGTCGATCGCCTGCAACGACAGGGTATCGGTCAACGGATTCGTATTACTACCGACGAACGCCTCGATCGCATGGGTCAGAGCGTCCATGCCGGTTGCAGCAGTGAGATGGGGTGGCAGCGAGCGGGTCAGTTCCGGATCGAGGATGGCGAAATCGGGGGCGAGGAACGGGCTGCCGAAGGCGAGTTTCTGGCGGGCGACCGGATCACGAATGACGGCCCACGCGGTGACCTCGCTCCCGGTGCCGGCAGTTGTTGGAATGGCAATCAGCGGGATGAGCGGCCGTTCGAGCAGATTATACCCTTCGTAGTCGTGCAGGGTACCACCTTCGCTGAGCAGGATGCGGATGGCCTTGGCCGTATCGATTGCTGAGCCACCGCCCACAGTGATCAGCAGATCGGCGGCACCGGCACGCGCCTGTGCCGCAGCCTGTTCGACCACCGGCACCGACGAATTGGCCGGTACATCGGTAAAGATGCCGACGATTTCGACCGACGAGGCGAACCCATCAATGATCGGCGCAAGCAGAGCGCTGATACCCGGATCGGCGACGATAAAGGCGCGGGTTCCGCCGAGTTGGCGGATTTCGCCGGCGAGATCGCGGGCGAGGCCGGCCTTGAACATGATGCGGGTACGGAGTTGAAACTCAAAGAAATCGATCATGATGCGGGCTCCTCGAGGCCGATGCGAACCTGCTGCAGCATGGCATGCAGTTCGCGGGCATACTGTGATGTTGGAAGATCATCTGCGGCAGCGGCGGCGAGGCCGAGTTGCCACAACACCATACGCGCCGGTTCGGTCAACAGCGCGGGGTAGGTGTCGAGCAGTGTCGTGATCGCTTCTTCATTGCGGGTTTGCAGGAGCATTGCGGCGGCGGCGGCGAGTGCCGGCGGTGCCATCAGCTCGCGGTGCAGAGCTGCAAGCGCTTCGCGGCGCAGCTCGATCTCGGCGGCAAGGCGTTCGTTACCTTCATCGAGTGCCGTATCGACCAGATCGGCCAGTGTTTCATCGGCCCAGGGTTCGAGCAGCACCGGATGGTTACGTACCGCATCGTGCAGTGCTGCCGGCGAGAGCGCCCGCAGGGCAGCCTGGAGGGCGTGGGATGAGAGTTCGTGGCCGGCAGGGCGTATGGCCGGTGGTGTATCGAGTGGTTCACCGGCGCGCAGGCGTGCCAGCAGCGGCCGGGCCTCGGCAATCGCCCGTGCTGTTGTGGTTTCGCCGGCCAGCCGCGCCTGTTCGGCGAGCTGGCTCAGCAGCCGATCGGCATCGGGCATGTTCAGGAGCGGCCGGGCGGCGGCGGCCAACTCTTCGGCGGTATCGGCGGCCAGCAGGGCAGCCACCCCTTCGAGGAGGGCCGTGGAGGGATCGGCGGCAGCGGCCGGCGGCTCAGCGGAGCGGCGGGCATTGCGCCGGCGAGAATGGCGCTCGATGGCACGCTGGATCCCAGCAACATCCTGCGCCACCCGGAGATCGGCCATGGAGGGGTGAGGGGCCTCTTCCCGCCGGGCAGCCAGCCACTCCAAGAGCAACGACTGCGCCTGTTCGCGGGCAACGTGTTCGGCGGTATCGGGCGGGATCGCGAAATAGACGCGACGCCCGACCGGATCATGCACCAGCAGTGCCACCGGAGCGGTTGAGTGGGCATGGCAGTGAGGGCAGCGCAAGGTATTGAGATCACCGGTTTCGAGCAGCAGCAATAGATCCGGGCGCTCACCAAGATCGATGAGCACCCAGAATGTACCGCTCAGCGGCATGGCACACGACGGGCAGGGCAACTGCGCCTCGATTGTACGTGAGAAAGACATGGGCTCCGCCGTCAGGCAGGGGTGGTTGCGCCGGCCTGCTTCTGTTTTTCTTCCTCAACCAGCACACGCCGCAACACCTTACCGACAATAGTTTTCGGCAGTTCATCGCGGAATTCGATCTCGCGCGGCACCTTATAGGGTGCAAGATGCTCGCGGCAGAAGGCGCGAATCTCATCCGCCGTTGGGCTAGTGCCTGGTTTGACGACGATAAATGCCTTAACGGTATCATCGCCGCGCGCCGGGTTCGGAATACCGACCACCACCGCTTCGACCACCGCCGGATGTTCGAACAGTACCTCTTCGACATCACGCGGCAAAACTTTATAGCCCGAAGCGATGATCATATCCTTCTTGCGATCAACAATGCGAAAATAACCGTCGGGGTCGGTCTTGCAGATATCACCGGTACGCAGCCATCCATCGGCATCGACAGTTGCCGCCGTCTCTTCGGGGCGGTTCCAATACTCCTTCATGACCATCGGGCCACGGACGAGCAGTTCGCCCTCTTTGTCGCTGCCGAGCGGCAATTCTTGATCGTTATCGAGATCGACGATCTTGGCGTCGACATCGGGCAGCGGGATGCCGATCGATCCTTTGCGCGATTCGCCATAGAGCGGATTGGCATGCGACACCGGCGAGAGCTCGGTCATGCCGAACCCTTCCACAAGCCGCCCACCGGTCAGCGCGGTGAAGCGTTCCTGAACCTCGACCGGCAGGGGTGCGGAGCCGCTGAGGCACGCCTTGATCGAACGCAGATCGAACGATGCGACATCGGGATGGTTGATGATACGGATATACTGCGCCGGGACGCCGGGGAAGAGCGTGATGCGTTCCTTCTGGATGACACTCAGCACATGATCAATATCACGCGGATTAGGCATAATCGTCAGTTCGGCCCCGAGATAGATGCCAAAGATCATGGCGACCGTCATGCCATAGACATGGAAGAACGGAATGGCGCACATGACCTTTTCCTGACCGGGGACGGCACTAGTAAACCATGCGCCGATCTGGATGGTATTACACACCAGATTCCGATGGGTCAGCACAGCCGCTTTAGGCAGGCCGGTTGTACCGCCGGTATACTGGAAGAGGGCATTGTCTTCCGGCTTAATCTCGACCGTCGGCGGGGTCGGGCCATAGCGGGCAAGCAGATCGGGCAAGAAGTAGCGATTCGGGCCGGGCGGCACATCGACCCATGCCGGATCGCGTTTCTGTTTGGCGCGCACGAGCAATTTGGGCAGCGGGCCAAGCAGATCGAAGACATGCACAATCACCGTGCGGCGGATGGGTGTTTCGGCCTGGATCTCTTGCAGGCGAGGCCAGAAGAGATTCAGGAGCACAATCGTCTCGGCGCCGGAATCGACCAGTTGATGTTTAAGCTCACGGGCAGTATAGGTCGGGTTGTTGTTGACGATCACCGCACCGATCTTCATGGCGGCGAAGAAGGCGATCACGAAGTGGGGTGAATTGGGCAGCATAATAGCGACCCGTTCGCCCTTGCGGACGCCAAGCTGATAGAGGGCATTGGCGAAGCGATCGATTGCTTCGCCAAGCTGCTGGTAGGTAAGCTGCCCACCGACGGTCAGGCGACCGCCGAGCAGATAACTGAGGACGAATTTTGTTGCCGTATGCTGTGGGTAGGTGCGAACCGTCTGGTTCAGCAGATCGGCGAGCGTGATCGCCGGATACTCCAGGGTACGTGGAACGCGTGCCTCATAACTCGAAAACCAGGGTCTCTCCATCGACATGCTCCTTTGCATTAATGGTCAGCGACTCGGAAGGGGCGACTACGAGCCGGGTGGCCTGATTGCGGTGTCGAGTGGCAGCGTGGCACACGCAGGATGCTGGGTATCAGCCCATAGCCGGATCAGACATCATCGCGCAGCCAGCCACGTTCGCGGGCAATGAACTTGATGGTCGCATCGTCGGGCGGATACAGGCCGGCTGCCTGATAGGCATAGGCGAGCAGGGCTGCTCCGCCGATCAAGCCAAGGCCGACGCCAAAGAGGAATGTAAGGATGCCGAGTATGGTTCGCATAGAGGTAACTCCCTGTTGTGCATGCCGTCTGCGGATCGCGACGCGAACGGTACATTGGTATGATACCGCAGAGCACAGAGTACCGTCAACCGATACAGCGGCCGCGCGCGCCGCAGGGCGTAGCGACGGCCCGTTGGGCCGTCTAAAGAGAACGCAATCGCCCTACATCCGTTCATTCGGGTGCGATTGCACGTGCGCCGCATCCTATGGTACAATACGAACCATGGCGTGCAATTGGCACGCCACCATTTTAGCCTGATAGATTAGCACTCGCCTCGCATGAGTGCTAATGTTGTGACAAGTGCTTACCGGCTAAGCCGGCACAGGCGAGGAGATCCCGGCTGATACGAACGAAGCGACCGTTTGCATAGCTACGACGCGATAGGGCAGACCTATGCTGGAAGCGATGAACGAACGGCGGCGGCTGATCTTGAAGCTCGTCGTCCAGGAATATGTCGATGGTTCGGTTCCGATTTCATCGGAGCTACTCGTACGCAAGTATGGGTTGAGTGTCTCATCGGCAACGATCCGCAACGAGCTATCGGCACTCGAAGAGCTCGGGTACCTGACACACCTGCATACCTCGGCGGGGCGCGTTCCAACCGATGCCGGGTATCGGTATTTTGTCGAGAACCTGATGGATCGCACGCCCCTGACCGCCACCGAGCAGCGCATGATTCGGCACCAATTCTACCAGGTGCGTACCGAGCTCGATCAGTGGATTCAGCTGGCAGGTGCGGTATTGGCGCGCACGGCGCAGAACGCCTCGGTTGTGACGCCACCGCGGGCCTATCAGGCGCGATTCAAACATCTCGAACTGATCAGCATTCACGATACGACCGTCTTGCTGGTGTTGGTATTGCACGATGGCACGATCCGCCAGCAGTCGTTGACGCTCGACACGACCCGTTCGCAAGAGGAACTAAGCCGGTCGGCGGCACGCATCAACGACCAGTGTGCCGATACGTATGCCGAGCGGATCGAGGAGTTGTTGCACGAGCGTGATGGGTTACGGCTCGATGATCTCGAACGCCAGGTGCTTGATGTCGTCGTACGCTCGATGCAGCAGTTCGAGGAACAGCTGAACAGCGCCATCCACAGCGATGGGTTGATCGAAGTACTGAACCAGCCGGAATTCGCCAAAGTCACCCGTATCCGCCAGATGGTCGAGATCCTGCAGGGCGGCAAAGGGTTGGGGCCGCTGATCCCACGGGCATTGGCAAGCAGCGGCGTGCAGGTGGTGATTGGCGGCGAACACGGTGCCGACGACATGCGCGAGTATAGTGTCGTGCTTTCGCGCTACGGTATCGACGGCGAGGTCGCTGGTGTGCTTGGTATCATCGGGCCGACACGCATGGCATACCCACGTGCTATTTCAGCAGTACGCTATATCGCAACCGTGATGAGTGATCTGCTTGGTGAGTTATATGGAACCGACAGCGCAACGCGCTGATTGCAAGGATGTGTCTAGGAGAAACGGCATGACGGCTGAGCAGACAACCCCAGAAGATGGACAGGCAACAACGACCGATCAGGCTCCCGCAGCAACAACTGATCCGGCCGAGCAGAGCAGTAGTGCCGAACTACAAGAGCGGATCGCGCAACTCGAAAAAGAGCTGAACGATTACAAGGATAGCTACCTGCGTGCCATGGCCGACTACAAGAACTTCAAGCGCCGCACCGACCAGGAACGTGCCGATCTGATCCGCAACGCCAGCGCCGGCCTGTTGCTCAAGCTTCTCCCGATTGTTGATGATCTCGAACGGGCGACCCAGAGCGTCACTGCCGAGATCGAACAGACACCGTGGTACAGCGGGTTCAAGCTGATTCCACAAAAGCTTGCCGCCCTGCTCGAAAGTGAAGGGGTTACCGCCATCGAAGCCGTTGGCGAGGATTTCGACCCGAACCGCCACGAAGCCGTGATCTACGAAGCGGCCGATGGGCAGGCCGACAAAGTGATCGCCGATCTGCAGAAGGGGTATATGCTGCGTGATCGCGTATTGCGCCCATCGATGGTCAAGGTCGGTCAGGGGTAACAACCACCGAATCCACATCCAAACGACAACAAAGGAAAGAACACTATGGGTAAGGTGATCGGGATCGATCTCGGTACCACCAACTCGGTCGTGGCGGTCATGGAGGGTGGCGAACCGGTCGTGATCGCTAATGCGGAAGGGAACCGGCTCACACCATCGGTTGTTGCAATGAACAAGGGCGGCGAGCGACTGGTTGGCCAGGTTGCCAAGCGCCAGGCGGTTGTGAACCCCGAAAATACGATCTTCTCGGTAAAGCGCTTTATGGGGCGCAAACTGAGTGATTCTATCGTCCAGCGTGCCAAGGCGATGATTCCGTATCGGTTGGCTGAAGCCGAGAATGGTGATGCGCGTGTGCTGATGAGCGGAAAGGACTATTCGCCGCAAGAGATTTCGGCCATGGTGCTGCAGAAACTCAAAGCCGACGCTGAAGCCTACCTCGGCGAGCCGATCGCGCAGGCAGTCATCACGGTGCCGGCCTATTTCAACGATAGTCAGCGCCAGGCCACCAAGGATGCCGGTAAGATCGCCGGGCTCGATGTGCTGCGTATTATTAATGAGCCGACTGCCTCGGCGCTCGCCTATGGGCTTGATAAGCAGGATGTCGATCGTATGATTGCCGTCTACGACCTCGGCGGCGGCACCTTCGACATCTCGATCCTTGAGCTTGGTGATGGCGTCTTTGAAGTCAAGGCGACCAATGGCGATACCCATCTTGGCGGTGACGATTTTGATCATCGGATCATGGAATGGCTGGCGGTTGAGTTTCAGAAGCAAGAAGGGATCGACCTGCGCACCGACCGTACTGCGCTCCAGCGCCTGAAGGAAGCCGCCGAAAAGGCCAAAATGGAGCTGTCGAGCGTCCTCCAGACCGAAATCAGTCTGCCGTTCATCACTGCCGATGCCGGCGGCCCCAAGCATCTTAACATGCAGTTAAGCCGCGCCAAGCTCGAACAGCTGACGCAGGATCTGATCGAGCGTACCATCACCCCTGTACGCCAGGCACTGGCCGATGCCGGCATGCGGCCCAACGACATCGACGAGGTTGTTCTGGTTGGCGGGCAGACGCGCATGCCGGCGGTGCAAGAGGCGGTACGCCGCTTCTTCAACCGCGATCCGCATCGCGGCGTCAACCCCGATGAAGTGGTGGCGGTGGGGGCCGCGATCCAGGCCGGTGTGCTCGCAGGGGATGTCACCGATGTGCTGCTGCTCGATGTCACGCCGCTCACCCTCGGGATCGAGACCCTCGGCGGGGTGATGACACCGCTGATCGAGCGCAATACAACCATCCCCACCCGCAAGAGCCAGGTCTTCTCGACCGCCAGCGACCAGCAATCGAGTGTCGAGATCCATGTGCTGCAGGGCGAACGCACCGAGGCACGTGTTAATAAATCACTCGGCAAATTCGTGCTCGACGGCATCCCGGCGGCGCCACGCGGCGTACCACAGATCGAAGTCACTTTCGATATCGACGCCAACGGCATACTGAATGTCTCGGCAATCGATAAGAGCACCGGTACCGAGCAGCAGATCACTATCACGGCGTCGTCGGGGCTGACTCCCGAAGAGATCGAACAGATGGTGCTCGATGCCGAACAGCATGCCGAAGAGGATCGGGTGCGGCGCGAACTGATCCAGGTGCGCAACAGCGCCGATACCCTGCTCTATAGTGCCGATCGGACCCTTCGCGATCTTGATGAGCACACGCTAGCAGCCGATCGCAGTGAGGCCGAAAGCCAGATGCAGGCGCTGCGGATGGTGCTTGATACTGACCAGATCGACGAGATTCGCAACCGGAGCGCCGAACTGGCCGTTACATTGCAGCGAATCGTACAATCCCAGGGGCCGAACCCTGCACAAGACAACGACGTCGTTGATGGTGAATATAAAGTCGACTAAGAGAGGTCGAGATGACGACCAAGCGTGATTATTATGATGTGCTGGGTGTGCAGCGCACCGCCTCACAGGATGAGGTCAAGAAGGCGTTCCGACGCCTGGCCCGGCAGTACCATCCCGATGTCAATCGTGAGCCGGAGGCTGAAACCAAATTCAAAGAGATCAACGAAGCCTACGAGGTGCTGTCGGATCCCGACAAGCGGGCAATGTATGATCGGTTCGGCCATAGCGGGCCGGCGGGTGGCCCGGGGTATGATCCATTCGGTGGCGGTGATCCATTCGGAAGCATTTTCGAAGCCTTCTTCGGCGGGCAGACGCGTGGCACACAGCGTGGGCCGCAGCGTGGTGCCGATCTGCGCTATGTGTTACCGATCACCTTCGAAGAAGCAATCTTCGGTGTCGAGAAAGAGATCGAGTTTCGCCGCCTCGAAACCTGTGGTGAATGCCATGGATCGGGTGCCGAGCCGGGCAGCGACCCGGTGCGCTGCCCTAAATGCGGCGGCCTCGGCGAGATCCGCCAGCGGGCACCGATCTTCAACATGGTGACGGTCACTACCTGTGATCAGTGTCGTGGTGAAGGAACGGTGATCGCCATCCCGTGCCGCGAGTGTCGTGGCGAAGGGCGGGTACGCCTGGCCCGCAAGCTGACGGTCAAGATCCCGCCGGGCGTGGATGGCGCTTCGCAGATCCGCATCACCGGCGAGGGGGAGGCCGGGCCGCGGGGTGGGCCGCATGGCAACCTCTATGTGGCGCTTGATGTGCAACCACACCCGTACTTCGTGCGCGAGGGCAACGATATCCTGGTCGAACTCCAGCTCAATGTCGCGCAGGCGGCACTTGGTGCCGAGATCGAAGTGCCGACCGTCGAT
>CALLZL010000040.1 GCA_937859575.1 uncultured Chloroflexota bacterium | reverse complement strand
GGCGGCGCATCGAGGCGCTCGGCGGGTCCGCGGGCCCCGCCCCCGGCGCCGGGCGGGCGGGGTGGCCCGGCGACCGCGAGGCGCCCCGGGCCGCTGCCGGGGGGGGGGCCGCCCGCCTCGATAACGAAGGGTTTACCGCGCGCGCACCGGCTGCTGTGGTGCAGCGCGAACGGGATGGGCTGGCCGCCGTACGCGACTCGATCAGCCGCCTGCGCCAGCGCCTTGCCGAACTGGAGTAGCTGCCGAACCATACCCTGCTGCAACCTACAAAGACAGGAAGATATGCAAGCGACACGTTTCTTGGTCACCGGCGGTGCCGGGTTTCTCGGCATCAACCTGGTGCGCCACCTGCTGGCCCATGGGCACACCGTGACATCACTCGACATCGCCGAGTTCGACTACCCCGAACGCGACAGGGTGCGGATCGTCAAGGGCGACATCCGCGATCGTTCGAGTGTCGATCGCGCCATGGAAGGTGTCGATATTGTTGTCCATACCGCGGCGGCACTGCCGCACTACAGCGAGCAGGATATCTTCACCACCGATATCGACGGCACACGCAATGTACTGCTATCCGCCCGCGAGCACCATGTCGCCCGGGCGATTCACATCTCGTCAACTGCCGTATACGGCATCCCCGATCACCACCCACTGGTGGAAGACGACCGCATGCAGGGGGTTGGGCCGTATGGTGAAGCCAAAGTGCAGGCCGAGCAGGTATGCCTCGACTTTCGCGCCCAGGGGATGTGCGTACCGATCATCCGGCCCAAATCGTTTGTCGGCCCTGAGCGCCTCGGTGTCTTCGCACTGTTCTACGATTGGGCCAAGGATGGCCATGGGTTCCCGATGATCGGTAGCGGCAACAATCGCTACCAGTTGCTCGATGTCGCCGATCTGTGTGATGCGATCTACCTGTGTGCGACGCTTGAGCCCGAACGGGTGAACGACACCTTCAACATCGGCGCACGTGAATTTACCACCATGCGCGAAGATTACCAGGCCGTGCTTGACCATGCCGGTTTCGGCAAGAAGATCGTGCCGCTGCCGGCCGCCCCGCTGATCTGGGCACTGCGGTTCCTCGAACTGCTGCGTCTCTCGCCGCTCTACAAATGGGTATACGAAACTGCTGCCACCGACTCTTTCGTCTCGATCGAAAAGGCCGAGCGCATTCTGGGCTACAACCCGCAATATTCCAACAAAGACGCGCTCCTGCGCAACTACCAGTGGTATATTGCGCATCTCGATACCTTTGCCGGGCAGTCGGGGGTATCGCACCGGGTGCCGTGGAAGCAGGGGATCCTGCGCTTCGCCAAGATCTTTTTTTAGAAAAAGAGGGCGTATGGCACGCATTCGCTTCTCTTCCGTACGCGGGCAAAGAGCCATAGCGAGGTGCAGAAGTATTGATCTGGCGCATGCGGGCGAGACGCACAGCGTGTTCGTATGCGGGCGAGACGCCCGCGCTCCCAGCGATCCATCGTTGTGCCCTTTGCTATAAGGGCAGAGTGCAGGCATATTCCAATGCGCAACAATAGAAAGGACCACCATGGAACTGCGTTTTGACGGCCAGGTTGCCCTGATCACCGGCTCAAGCACCGGGATCGGCGCGGCATTGGCACGCGCCTTCGGTGCCGCCGGCGCGAGTGTTGTGGTGCACTATGGCAGCAGTGCCGACGCTGCCCGCAGTGTGGCGCACGATATCGAAGCTGCCGGCGGAGCAGCCCTGGTCGCACAGGCCGATATCACCAACACCACCCAGCTCGAAGCCATGCGTGATGCGACGCTTGAGCGCTTTGGCCGGATCGACATCCTGATCAACAACGCCGGCAGCATGGTCAAACGGGTGCCGATTGCTGATTCGAGCGATGAAATTGCCCGTGAGGTGTTCGATATCAACTTCATCTCGACCGTCGCAATGTCGCGGCTGGTAGTACCGGCCATGCGCAGCCAGGGTCGCGGCAACATCATCAATGTCACCTCGGTCGCGGCGCGCCATGGCGGCGGCGGCGGTGCGGTGCTGTATGCCGCCAGCAAGGGGGCGGTCAGCACCTTCACCCGTGGGTTGGCCAAAGAGCTTGCCCCTTCCAACATTCGCGTCAATGCGCTGGCACCGGGCGTGATCGTCACCCCCTTCCATGATCGCTTCACCAACCAGCAGCAGATGGATGCCATGGTGGCCACGATCCCCATGGGGCGTGCTGGCACCCCCGAAGAGTGCGTTGGCGCCGTCTTCTTCCTGGCCGCCGATGCGCTCAGCGGCTATATCACCGGCCAGATCATCGAGGTCAATGGCGGGCAGTATATGCCGTGACTTCAGCCATTGGGGGCTATGCGGGTAGCCTGCCGTGGCACCCGGAGCCGCACCCCCTGGGCTCCTCGATAGGTAACTTGCCGGAGAAGGTGTAACGGTGCTATAGTCGAGGGGAAGAACCGAAATCGTAAGAATAGCTTGATGATTAAGCAGAACCACAGGCTGACGCACATCAGGCAACAGATCCGAGACGCCAGGCGCGGAGCTGTTTCATGAGCGTCGCGATCGAAACATTCGGCCTCACACGGCGTTTCGGCGAGCAGACGGCGGTCGATGCGCTGGATCTGAGCATCCCGTCCGGCGTCGTCTTCGGCTTCCTCGGGCCGAATGGTGCCGGCAAGACGACGACCGTGCGCATGCTGGCTGCGCTGATCGCGCCGAGTAGTGGTGATGCGCAGGTTGCCGGGCGCAGCATTCGGCAGGATGGTGCCGCCGTGCGCCGCAGCGTCGGCATCCTGACCGAGACACCCGGGCTGTACGATAAGCTGAGCGCCCGCGAGAATCTGGTCTTCTTCGCACGGCTCTATGGCCTTGTGCGTGCGGAAGCCGACGCCGGCGCCGAGCGCTATTTGCGGCTGCTTGGGTTGTGGGAACGGCGTGACGATGCGGTGGGCAGCTTTTCGAAGGGCATGCGGCAGAAGCTGGCGATCGCCCGTAGCCTGCTGCACGACCCGCCGGTGCTGTTTCTCGACGAACCGACCTCGGGGCTTGATCCGCAGGCGGCGCGGACGGTGCGCGAGTTTATTAAGGAATTGCGCGCCGAAGGGCGCACGATCTTCCTTACAACGCACAATCTGCCCGAGGCCGACGAACTGTGCGATCTGATCGGTGTCTTCCGTACGCGCCTGCTGCGCCTCGACGCGCCCGACCGGCTGCGCGCCGCGATGTTCGGTAGCGGTGCGCGCGTACAGGTTGCGGGAGACGCAGCGCAGTGGGTTGGGATGGTAGCCGCACTGCCGTTTGTGCAGGGGGTTGATGTGCGCGACGGCGCGCTTGAGGTGCGCTTTGAACATCCCGACGAGCAGAACCCGGCGCTTGTGCGTGCGCTTGTCGAGGCCGGTGCGGCGGTGCAGTATGTCGAGCCGCTCGACCACTCGCTTGAAGATGTCTACCTGGCGCTTGTGCAGTAAGAGGGGCGACGGTGGAGCGAATCCTGATCATTCTTGAGAAGGAGTGGCGCGAGTTGCGCCACGAGCGCGGGCTGATCGCCAGCAGCCTCGCCTTCCCGCTGCTGCTGACCGCAATCTCGATCGTGGTCGTCTTCGCCCTCGGGCGCGTGCCGGATGAAGAGACCGGCGAGCTCGGCGCGGCACTGGCCGATCCGGCGCTCGCCGGCCTGCCGATCGACCAGCTCGGGCAGGCGATCATGGGGCGTCAGTTCGGCCTGCTCTTCCTTATGATGCCGCTGGTTGTACCAACCGTGCTTGCGGCCTACAGTATCGTTGGCGAGAAGACGCGGCGCACCCTTGAGCCGCTGCTCGCCACGCCGATCGCCACCTGGGAACTGCTGCTGGGGAAGAGCCTTGCGGCACTGATTCCGGCAACTGTGATCACCTGGTTCTGTGCAGCGCTGTTTGTCTGTGGCGTGGCGCTCGGCGCGCTCACGCCACAGATCTTTGCGTTGATCATCAGCCCGGAATGGCTGCTGATGCTGCTGGTCTGGAGCCCGCTCTTGGCACTGCTGGCGATCGCGCTCTCGGTGCTGGTGTCGGCGCGTGTGAACGACCCGCGCACCGCGCAGCAGATCTCCGGCGTTGTGATTATTCCGGTGATGGGGCTCTTCTTCGGCCAGCTCGCCGGGCCGCCCGGCGCCATCCCCGCCTTCGTGGCCAGCG
>CALLZL010000039.1 GCA_937859575.1 uncultured Chloroflexota bacterium | reverse complement strand
TCTACCATCCGCCCGGTTGGGATACCTGGGGCGGATGGTTCTTCACTGCGTCATTTGTGATTGCTATGGGGGTCAGTCTGAGGCTGATGTGGCAGATCTGGCGTGATCGGTGACAGACGGATGTGGTTACAAACTACCCAGTCCAAATCCGATCAGCAGGCCCAACAGGATCGGCTGGTAGGTCAGGTAGATCAGCAGCGAACGGCGCCCCAAAAACCGCAGCAGACAGATCGGGCTGACATCGCCCAAGTGCGGCAGTGCGAAGCGCCGCACGCCATCGAGATAGAGCGCCTTTCCGGTGACGATACCCCGAACATGCCCGAGATGGATCATAACCAGATAGGCAACCCTCGAGACCAACAGGGGCTCCGAGCACGACATAGTCCTGCTTGCGCCAACCCTAGTTACGCCGCGACGAGGAGCGCTGTAGCGTACATAATCGCAATGCCCGCTGCGAGACCACCAAAGGTTGCTGGTGAGAAGAGTGGTGCACCCTCCTCTTGGCTCTGGCGCACAATCAGCCTGCCGACCTCATACACTACCTGGGCGATGGCGCCCACACCGAGAGCCAAGAATATCGCTGCCAGGAGTGCGTTATAGACGAAGCCGCCGATCCAGACACCGAGCACTGCTGGTAGCCCTGCAAGGGCGGCCAGGAGCACAAAGTGCCACCAGATCGGCCGTTCGCGTGCGATTGGTGCAGCGATGCCGATACCTTCGGTGATATTGTGCAGCGTGAAGCCGATCACGAGAAAGGTGCCTAATGCAGCTTCGCCAAGCGCAAAGGCCGCGCCAATTGCTAACCCTTCGCCCAGATTGTGCAGCCCGATACCCAGGGCGATGCGATAGGCGATGCCGAGCTTCGATGATTCGCGACCTTTCCCCAATGACCCGATCGCAATCAATGCGCCGAAGGCCAGCAGCGCCACCAGGAAGATCAGCGGCGCTCCGCCGAACACGCCCGGCGTTGTGCCAATAATCTCCAGCGCCTCGGCCAGTGTATCAAAGAGCAGGAAGATCAGTAGCCCCACGGTCAAGCTGAGCACTGCCTGCATCCCACTGCGGCCGAGCCGGCGCAAAAATGGATACCAGAGCAGACCCAACCCCACCGGGATGAAGCCGACATAGATGCCGAGGAGCGCATAGCGCCAGAATGTCGCCGCATCAGACTGCGGGCTGCGGGTGACGACAGCAACGTCTCCCTCGAACGTCACGCCATTGCTGGAGATGAGCACTACAGTGTGCGGCTCATCTTGCACCCACGGATAGGGGATGGCGATTGTCGCGCGACCGAGGCGCGGAATCTCCGGGCCGGGGCTGATCGTGAAATCCCAGTAGTTGTCATCAACCAGCACTTGGGCTACGGTCACGGCGTCGGGGCCGCCATTCGTCACCTCGACAACCAGCGCGTCGTTGGCGGGTAGACTGATCCGATCAATCGTGAGTTCCTCGATCGGTGGGGCAGTGCGCGCGCCAATACCGGCACCGGTGACCACGAGGAGCGCAAGCAGACCGCCAAGCAGTAACAGTGGGAGGAGCGCCAGTAGAACGGCGCCCGCGCCCATGCGCCGTGGCGCAGTGACATCGGCCGTCGTTGGGGTGGTTATCTGTGCCATGAGGCGCTCCTATACGAGTTGGCAGATGCCGAGGCGACCGGCAACTTCGAAGGGTGCTGAGGCTGCGCCATCTGCGGTCACCTCGAAGATCCCCATCCAGCCGAGGCCATTAAACTCGCTCTGGTGTGCGTGGAACATAAACTGGCCTGGGCGGTCGTAGGTGAATTCGAGAATATGCCGTTCTGCCTGGCCCATGGTAATAACATCAGTGAACTCACTCGGCTCCATGCGCGTGCCGGTGCGGTAGACATTGAACAGGTTGGCGTGCAGGTGAAATGAGTTGATTGGGTCAAATTCGGTGAAATTGCTCAAATAGATTCGCACCAGTTCGCCGACCTTGAGTGGAATGGGGTGTTTGGTGAAATGGAAGCCGACGGTGTTGACGGCATAGATCTCATTCGCGCCATCGAAATTGGTGTCAAAGGCGTTCATAACCATCATTAATTCGTGCGCCGGTGGGCGTGGTGTTTTCGGGTCGATGATGAATGTGCCATAGAGCCCTTTGTGGATGTGGCGCATGAAGGGCGGCACATGGCAGTGATAGACGTGTAAGCCGAAGGGCGCTGCATCAAACTCGTAGATCGTCTGGGCACCCGGTGCCACTGGTGTCACGCCATCCATTTCGGCAGCGTGAAAGCCGTGGAAGTGGATCGAGTGGGGATGTGCGGAGCCATTGGTAAACGTGATCCGCACGCGATCCCCCTCGGTACAACGAATGGTTGGGCCCGGCACGCGCCCGTTATAGGTCCAAGCGGGGAAGCTGATGCCCGGTGCAACCTGGATGAGTTTGTCAGCGGCGAAGATCTTGTATTCACGCAGCGTCTGGCCGCTCGGCAGCGTACTGACCTTGCCGTAGTCAAAGTCGGTCAGCATGGTCATCGGGTCGAAACCATTAATGGCAGGGTCGACATCACCCACCAGAATGTTGCCCATCGTATGCGCCATACTGGTGCCGTGATCCATCGCGGTCATATCCGGCAGGGTGGGGGCCGGCACGCTGGCGGGAGGAGTGGCGACTGCGGCGCAGCCAGCGAGGCCAAGGAGCCCCAGACCTCCGAGCCCACCGAGCAGATGCCGTCGAGAAAGAGGGGTCTGACCGGCCATTGTCTGTTCCTTACCTATCTTCTCACGAAGATCTGTCGTGCAAGCTGTGAGTCAAGAATGTGCGTGGTGCTGCCCACCGCGAGTTGGAGTGGGCCATCGAAGGGGGCTCGGCGTATGATCTGTACGCGTGCGCCAAGCACCAGACCAAGGGTGGCAAGATAGCGAAGTTGGTTATCGCCCTGAGCCGTGACACGAATGATCTCGGCATGGTCGCCCAATGTCAGGTCGCTCAGGCGTTGGCTGTCGGCGTCCGGCAGTGATCCATCGCAGCGCGGTATTGGATCGCCATGCGGATCGACCATTGGATCGCCGAGACAGGCGGCGATCCGTGCGGCAAGCTTCGGACTGATATGATGCTCCAATGCCTCAGCTTCAGCATGCACTTCATCCCAGCTATACCCCAGCACCGCAACCAAAAAAGTCTCGAGAAGCCGGTGACTCCGCACAAGCGCTAATGCGGCACGCTCACCGATCGGCGTCAGCCGCGCCTCCTGGTAGAGTTGATGCGTGATCAGTCCGAGCTCCTCCAGGCGCCGCAGCATACCCGAGACTGAGCCTGGCTTCAGGCCGCCGAGTTGCACGCAGAGTGCTGTTGTTGAGGCACGTTTGCCGCTATGCTGGAGGGTGTAAATCGCCTTTAGGTAGTCCTCAACTGCCGGCGTGAGCGCCGGGGTTTGGCCATCAGACCGCGGCAGCGGGGACTCCAACGTGTGTGCTGCATGGTGTAATCGACTTTTAGTCTTCATGATGAGTACTGCTATAAAATGACAAATAAATATTTTAGGTATCACTAAAAATACCACGTATTGTGCGGCCTGTCAAGCGTTCTCTGGGAAGAAAGTCACAGTAAATCGAAGAAGAGATCATCAACCGCGAGCCACCGCTTTGGGCAGATGGCTCGTGGTCGGTCGACGCCTACAGATCGACATCAGGTGCAACTTGCCGAAAGATTTCGCGCAGGTCATCGGTGCTAAGAACGGCCGGATACATGCGTCCATTGATCACAAAACTTGGCGTTCCTGTCACTCCTATGCGCCCGGTCTCGGCATAGTCTGCCGCAACTTGGGCATCGTACGTTCCCGTTGACAGACACTGGCCGAAGGCTGTTGTGTCAAGCTCAAGCTGTGCGGCAATCTCATTTAGTCGCATCATGCTGAAGACCTCGGCGCCGGTGCCTTCGATGACCGGTTGGTTCAGAAAGAGCGAGTCGTGCATCGGCCAGAAGGCATTCTGCTCGGCAGCACAATATGCGGCGGCGGCAGCATTTCGCGAGCCTTCGCCATGGAAGGGGGCATTACGAATCTCGAAGCGCACCTTGCCGGTTGCTGCGAAGGCTTCAATCACCTCTGCTTCGTATGTGCGGGCGAAGTAGCCACACGACTCGCACTCATAGTCGACATACTCGATCACCTGAATGGGTGCATCAGTCGGCCCCCAGGCTCGTCCGTTCGGCTCGGCGTTGGGCGGACTCATGTGTGTTGAGACAACAATAGGCGCCAGGCTGCGTGCATTTCGTTGCTCCGTTGTATTTCGTCCAATCGTGGCGAGGCTTGTGATGAGCAGGACGAAGATCAGCACGCCGAGGCCGAACGTCCAGATGATTCGCTGCTGTGAGCGGCGCTGCCGCTTGGGCCTGGCGGGTGTTGTTTGTCGCGTTGCCATATCGTCTCCCCGTATGCTACGGCGTTTCACCGCGTAGTAATGCTGCCACTTGCTCACGGAGTTGGGCTTCGTCTACCTCGCCAACCTTCGTGACAACAATTTTGCCGTCGCGGTCGATCAGGTACGTCGTCGGCATGAGTCGTCCGCCATACACGGTGCCGACGGTGCCATCGAGATCCAACAACACCGGATAGCTGATCTTCTGATCGCGTACGAAGGTCGTCACGGCATCACGCTTATCCTGATACGTTGTATTGATGCCTAACATGACAAACCCCTGGTCCTTGAATTCTTCGTACACCCGCACCAAACGTGGTGTTTCACGCACACAGGGTGGGCACCAGGTCGCCCAAATATTGACGAGCACCACCTGGCCCTGATAGTCGCTCAAGCTCACGATGCGCCCGTCCACTGTCTCGAGTGTGAAGGGTGGAGCCGGTTTGGCCGTCAGTGCAGCGATATCCGCACCCTCGGGAACCGCCGTTCGCTCCGGCTTCGCCACCTCCTGAAAGAGCGGCACGAGTGCCGCCAGTAGCACCAGCACGAGCATGGCGATGATCAGTTCGCGGTCGCGCCGCCGCTCCACCTCTGGTGCGAGCCATGGTGGCATTGTGAGCGCGGGGCGCAGGCTGCGATAGGCAAGATCCAACTCGGCCTGCCGCTGTGTCGCAAGTGCTGCTAGATTCGCATCAATCGTAGCAACGCGCGTTGGGTCATAGGCGGCGTGTCGTTCCTGATAGGCGCGCTCCAGTTCAGCGCGCGTGGCGTCTGGGCCAAGGCCCAGAATCTCGTACGCATTCGCCATCAGTGCACCTCTCCTTCCAGTACACTCGCCTGAGCGCCGCGCGGCTGTAACGCAGGCGCGGGGTGGCGCGGTGCCGCTACAGAAATATCAAGAATCTCATCGGCCGGGCGTGCTTCGCGCCAGCGTCGCAGCAGTGCCAGCAAGCCACCAATGACGGTGATGATGATGCCAGCCCACACGAGCCTGATGCCCGGCTCGACACTGATTTCCACAAAGACCCGTGCCTTGAGATCGTTTGGATCGATCTGGCTCAGGTCGATCCCACCGAACTGGAGTTGCACCGCCCGGCTTGCCGGATCGAGCCCCTTCATCGTAAGTGTCGCACCGCCAGGTATTGAGATAGGATCACCCGCCGGAGTGCCATCCATACCGACCCGGAACATTGGCCGCACTGATGTTTGTGTACCGTCGGGTGCGGCGAGATCGACAACCGCAAAGACTTCTTCTGGTGCTCCGCCGCCCATCACCGCCGCACGGATGGGGATG
>CALLZL010000038.1 GCA_937859575.1 uncultured Chloroflexota bacterium | reverse complement strand
GGCATGTGGCCCTGAACAAGCGGCCGCACCCCATGCCGATCGACATACCCCGGCACTTCAACCACCAGATCCGCAGGGAAATCGGCAATTGCACCACGATTGGGCACATTCACCGGCCAGGTTTCGCGGCGGTCGTTGAACACCGCATCAATCCCATCAATCGCCAGCTCGAGCTCGTGGATGCCGCCCCGCGAACGGCGCGGATCAAGATCGGGATGTTCGGTCGTTGCCTGTTCCTCATAGTGGGCCCAATAGTCGGGAACTCTTGCCAGAATATCCTGTGCCCTGGTCATTGGCTTGGCCTGCAATTCGGCCAGCACTTCTTCTTTGAAATAGTAATACTGGAAATAGTCGGCCGGCAGCGATTCCATCATACAGGCCAGATCGAGCATGCGCAGATGGTGTCGCCGCGTGGTTGGATCGTCGCGCAGCCGATCACGTGCCGCCCGCAGCAGCGCGATCATGTCCTGGCCAGCATACTGATGACGCACGCTCCAGCAGCCATGGTTTAAGCCGATCATCACCGCATCGACCAGATCGGGATCAAGGCCGGCGGCACGGGCTATGCCGCGCGAAAAGATGATCGGCCCCTCACAGAGCGATACCGTGGCAATATCACTATGATGCGTGACCGCCTCCGACACCAGATTGATCGGATTGGTATAGTTGAACAGCCGCGCCCGCGGGCAGACAGCCTCCATATCGGCGATCACCCCCTGCATCACATGGATCGAGCGCAATGCCATGAAGAACCCACCCGGCCCCTGGGTTTCCTGGCCGATGACCCCATACTTCAGCGGGATCGACTCATCGAAGTAACGCGCCTCAAAACCACCCGGCCGGAAACTGGTCAGCACCGCATCACAATCCTGCAGGCCGGCTCGCCGATCGGTTGTATGCGAAATTTTTATGTCAATATCACGACTGTGGGCCATTCGCTCAGCCAGGGCCTTGACGAGTGGCAGCCGTGATCCGTCAACATCAATCAGCACCACCTCCGACCCTTGAAAATTCTGCCCCTGGTGGATGATCGATGCCATGGTGCCGGGCGCACGCGTGCTGCCGCCGCCGATATACGCGAGTTTGATGCGTGCCATTGATGTTGCTCCTCATCGCTATCTGCCTGTTGGATCCGAAGCATGCGCACCACTCTACCACATCCTGCAAACAATGGCGGCACAGGAACGCGGCAATTACGCACCGTATTCCTGTGCCGCATGCGCTGCCCAGTGGCTAATAATCGACCGGGCGGAGATAAAACTCGCCGATGGCGGTGGTTGAGAGCATGGCGGTACTTGGCAGGCGACGCTTCCAGTGGGTGCTATCGACACGCCGTTTCACCAGCTGGATCTCGTCGGCACCAAAGCCGAGCCGTTCAAGCTGGGCTGGTGCATAGCCATGCAGCAGGAATGCCAGAATTCGATCCGCCCGCACATAGCTGATGCCGAAATCCGCCTCATCGGTCTGCCCGACGATCAGGTCGGCCGAGGCCGGCTTCTCGATGATCACATCCGGCACACCTACATGGCGTGCGAGCTGCCAGACCTGTGTTTTGAACAGGTCGCCAAGCGGATTCACCGGCGGTGAGTCATCGGCATGCCATGTGTAGTAGCCGAAGAGCCGCTCGGTTTTGTTACCGGTGCCAATCGGAATGGTGCCTAACTTCTGGGAATGATCGAACAGCACAATCATCCGCATACGCGCCATAATATTGCCGCGCCGCCGACCGTCGATCTCCGGATCGAGCCTGGTATAGGCATCAACCGCATCACTGATATCGACGGTAGTGCTGCGAATGCCGAGTTGATCGATCACCAGTTGTGCATGATCAAGGCTATCGCGGCTTGAGGTGCGATACGGCATGCGGATCGCCAGCACATGCTCGGCGCCAAAAGCTTCGGCACACAAGAAGGTGGTGAGTGCTGAATCGACGCCGCCCGAAAGGGCGACGACAACATGCCGAAAGCCACGCCGCCGGGTAACTTCATCGCGCAAGAACTCTACCAGCCAGCGGCGTGTCAGCTCGCCGTCGAGCGCCAGCAGATCCGCATCGGGGTCAAATCGTGCCGCGGCAATATGCTCAAGAGCATCGGCAACCGCAGGGCGGCTACGCGACACAATTGCCGGTGCAACTACTGGCGCAGCCGGAGCCTCCCAACGAACCAGCGCCGCTTCGCCGCGCCGCGTGCGATCGAGTTCGCTCTGCACATGCGGCAGCATGGTTTCCAGATCTGCCAGGAGCGGCTGATCGGCCCGTGCCAACGGCAGATCCGCCGGGTCGATCGTCGCCGTAATCAGCGCCTCGTGCCAGAGCGGCGCACTAACCCGGATATCGCCACGCGGCCCCATGATGAATGAGCCACCGGGAAACCCTTTGCCGCCTTCAAAGCCGACCAGTTGCGCCAGGGTGGCATACACGCCATGCTCATCGGCAATGCGGTGGATCAGATCCTGCCAGTGAGCAACATTATCAGGCAACGGGCCGCTGGTTCCACGCGCCGGCGATGCACTCACCACAAACACGATCTGTGCGCCGTCGAGGGCTGCCAGCATACCGCTGGCACTATGCCAGGCATCCTCACAGATCAGGATCGCCATACGGCCAAACCGGGTATCAAAGGCCGCGATCTGCCGGCCGGCCTCGACAAAGCGCGCCTCATCGAAAACACCATAGGTCGGCAGAAAGACTTTACGGTGAACATGGCGGATGCGACTCGCCGGATCTGCTGCCGCACCACCAACCGTGACATACAATGCCGAATTGTAATAGTGGTTGCGGAAGCGTTCGTAGAAGCCGACAATCAGATCAAGCTCGGCAGCCTCCTGGCCACAGGCCGTGCGGTAGGTGGCATCAAGGGCAAGTGCCAGATCACCGGCGCTGCGGGCGGCATCGCGTACGCCACCTTCGAGAAAATAACCACTGAGAGCGGTTTCGGGCAGCACCAGAACATCCGGCCGTGGATCGAGTGTGTCGAGCTGGCTGAAGATCGTGCCGAGGCGCTCAAGATTAGCCTCGATCATGCCCTTGCTCGGCTTGAACTGCGCAATCGCGATGTTGATCTGCATTGAAGCGCCTTTCTGCATCATGTATCGCTGCGATCTTCGCGCCAGCGGAAGACAAACTGCTTCGTGCCGCGATCCCGCTTGAACCGCCACAGTCGGGTCGGGCGGCCACGCCCTTCGCGCATCATATCGGTCTCTTCAAGCACACCGGCTTCCTTGATCTTGCGGTAAAAGTTGCCCTTATCAAGTTCGCCTTCACCCAGAATCTGCTCATAGATGTGCTTTAGTTCAAGAATCGAAAAGACTTCGGGCAGCAACTGAAAAGCCAGCGTGGTGTATTCGATCTTCGAACGCAACCGGTCGATTGCCGTCGCCAGGATCTCGTCGTGATCAAAGGCCAATGGGCCGGGTAATCCACTCACCGGAAACCAGCGTACATCGGTGCTCTCTTCCGATACCCGCAAGGTATGGATATCGGCACGTACCAGCGCAATATAGGCCACGCTGATCACGCGCATACGCGGATCCCGCCCGGGATCACCAAAGGTATAGAGCTGTTCGAGATAGATATCGGCGACCCCCGTCTCTTCCTCAAGTTCGCGCCGCGCTGCAGCATCGAGCGTTTCATCACTCTGGACAAACCCGCCCGGTATCGCCCAGCGCCCTTCGAATGGCCAGTGACGCCGCCGTACCAGCAAGACATGCAACGCTCGCTCGATCAGCGAAAAAATGACGACATCCACCGTCACCGAAGGGCGATCATAGCGCGTTGGATCGTAAGTTTCCGCAGTTTCTGTCATGTTGGCAATCCATTTAGTGTAATTACAACAATAAATATACTGGAAGGGTTCATTTCTGTCAAGCAGCCATGGGCAACATCGGTAAAGGTGGTATCATGCAGCGGGCAGATCATGACCATCAGAAAGGTTCCCATGCCACGCATCATACTGCTCGCTTGCGCTCTTGGCCTACTGCTCGGCGGATGCAGTGCCGTCGGCCGACCGGCCGGCAGTGCCGTCACCCCAGTCTTCGCCCTCAGCTAGGCGGTTGTCGGCCCGAATCGGCTGGCGCTTGGATTACTGCGCGACGGTTCGCCGCTCAATGATCCGGGGGCCATTGTCGAGTTGCGCTTCTTCCGGCTTGATGATCCATCGGCAACGCCCCAGGGCGCAACGCGGGCGACCTACTACGGCCAGGGGTTGCCGGCGGCAATCTATGTGGCACGCGCCGAATTTGATCGCCCGGGGGCGTGGGGAATCGAGATCTCCACCCGCCTCAGCGGCCAATCCGAGCCGACCATCAGCCGTTTGCGGCTTGAAGTACTCGAACGATCCGCCGCACCGAATATCGGCGATCCGGCCATTGCCGTCGAGACACCGACCGTCGCCACTGTGTCTGATCCATCCCAGCTTGCCTCAGGCAGTGTCGAGAATCTGTCGCTCTACCAGATCAGCCTTGCCGACGCACTGGTATCGGGCAAGCCGACAGTCGTACTCTTTGCGACCCCGGCCTTCTGCCGAACGGCCGTCTGCGGCCCGAGCCTGCAGGTATTGCAGGCACTCGAACAGCAGTATGGCAGCCGGGCCAACTTCATCCATGTCGAAGTGTATCGTTACCCATTTGCCGATTCATTCCGCGCCCAGAGCGAGCTGTTCACTGCGCTGGCACGCGAAAACCGTGCGCCGACGCCGGAAGAACGCACAATTGGGATGTCGGAAGCTATGGCTGCCTGGCATCTTCCATCGGAGCCATGGCTCTTCCTGATCGACGCACAGGGGGTGATTGTGGATCGCTACGAAGGCGGTATTACACGCGAAGAGCTTGGCCCGGCGATCGAGCAACTGGTGGGCAGCTAGGCCGACCGGCCGGCTACCCGCGTGCCGCCGCGACAAACGCCTCGAACACGCGGGTCCATCGCCGATCGGCATGTGCGTAGAGCTCTTCGGGATGACACTGTACCGCCAGCAGGAAGCTGCCATGTACGCCTTCCACGGCTTCTATCACACCATCAGGCGCCTGACCAACCACGCGAAGCCCGCCGGCCAGATCGCGCACCGCCTGATGGTGCAACGTATTCACCACCAGTTCGTCGGTGTCGAGCAGTGCAGCAAGGTGTGAGTCGCGCTGGATTTTGATCGGATGCGCCAGATGCGCCATGTTCTGCGTCTTGGTAGATTCGCGGTGATCAAGGGCATCGGCCAGTTCGGCATCAAGATCCTGGTAGAGCGTGCCGCCCAGCGCAACATTCAAAAGCTGGATCCCACGACAGATCCCCAGCAGTGGCATTCCCGTATTCACTGCCCGGCGTGTCAATGCAACTTCTACGGTATCCTGTTCGGGGTTGGTTGCCTCAAGCAATGGATGACGCTCGGCACCATAAAAATCGGGATCAACATCGACGCCACCAGCTAACAACAATGCGTCGCAGCGCCGAAAATGTGCATCAAGCACCTCTTCATCTTGCGTCAGATGGATCAGCGCCGGGATGCCGCCGGCAGCCTCAACCGCCCGCAAATAGCTGATCGCATTACCATTTGCCGGCGTATACCACGAATCGGGGTAGGCACTGCATGGAATGCCGATCACCGGTCGGCGCGCCATCCTGACACTCATGAGTTACCTCTTCGCTACACATGCGGCGGTACCGCTTGCAACCAGATGCCGCC
>CALLZL010000037.1 GCA_937859575.1 uncultured Chloroflexota bacterium | reverse complement strand
TGCAGGATCGCGTGCCATCGCCTGCCGCAACACCTGCCAGACCGGCGGGTCGAGTGCAACGTCGGCAGGGAGGGTGGCCGGCAGCCCTTCGAGGTGTGCCAGCAAAATATCCGAGGTACCGCCATGAAACGGATGCTTGCCGCAGAGGGCGCGGTAGCTCAACACCCCAAGCGCATAGATATCGGCACGCCCATCGATACGCCGGTCGCCGGCGATCTGTTCGGGGGCCATATAATCGGGGGTACCGAGCAACATACCGGTTGCCGTAAGGCCAGGGGTATCGAGTGCTTTGGCGATGCCGAAATCGGTCAGCACTGCTCGTGGATGCGCGCTGCTTCCCGGTTCTGATTCTTCGAGCAGAATATTGCCCGGTTTGATATCGCGATGCACGATGCCGCGAGCGTGGGCGAAGTCGAGTGCTGCGGCAACCTGTTCGACAAGCTCGACCAGTTGCTGTGGCGGCAGGGTGCGTTGTTCGCGCAGCAGTTCGGCCAGTGGTCGGCCAGTAACAAGCCGCATGGCCATATACGCCATGCCATCGAAACTCCCGATATCATAGATCGCCACAATGCCGGGATGATCAAGGCGTGCGGCAAGAACGGCTTCGCGCTGGAAGCGTTCGGAGAGGGTGGTATCGTCGCTATGCTGCGGGTAGAGAATCTTGAGGGCGATCTCGCGCTGCAACACGGTGTCACGCGCACGGTACACGGCTGCCATGCCGCCGCGCCCGAGCAGGCCGATGATTTCGTAACGGCCGATCCGCCGGCCGGCAAGGTCTTCGAGTCGCATACACGCTCCGCTGCACCATGTCCGGCCAATTGTAGCATAGTCTTTTTTTGCTGGCTTATCCTTCCAGTGCGCGGATGGCATCAGGGGCGAGATCTTTGACCCGCGCCCATTCGCGTGATTTGCCTGAGTTGAGCAAGCCTTTGGGGTCCAGCTGCTTCTTCAGCGCCAGGTGGCGGTAGTTGGCGCGTTTCATACCGCCATCCTCGATAATATAGGTGTGTGGATCAGCCACCGGGCAGCGGTGGGATTCATACAGAGCAACCAGTTCGTACAGGCGCTCATCGCCGCTGTAGAAGACGATCGGGATGTCGAATGCCACCAGCTGGCCATCGAGGCGCGAGAACTCGTGATGCATGAGCAGATCATCGCCCAACACTGCCTGCAGGGTGTCGATTCGAGCCGGATCGAGCGGTGCCGGAATAAGCACCTGCAGGTAAGTACAGCGTTTATCGACCTTGAGTACCTGGAGTGTGGTGTGGTTGTACGAGAACTCGAAGACATGCGGCAACCCGGCGGCTTCACGTTCGGCTTCGT
>CALLZL010000036.1 GCA_937859575.1 uncultured Chloroflexota bacterium | reverse complement strand
GGTCATAGCTCCTCCTCGGTGACCCCTGAGCACATATCACCGTCGCCATTGCTCAGGCGGATGCATGATCGCTTATTCGCCTGTGAGTTCGCCAATTGCACGAGCCGCCGCCGCCAGCAGCGACGTGTCGCTCTCGCCGGCGGCAAGGCCGGCGGCCGCGCCCGCAACCGTGGCGATCAGCGCCTCGGTACCGGAAGGTACGGCCCGAACGGCTGGTTGCACCGGGGCGGGCAGGGCATCAGCCGCTACAAGCGAAAGCAGCGGCGGATCGATCTGCCACAGTGGCTCGCGCTGGATCTGTGGCGCATCCCAGCCATAGCGTTGTGCCAGGAAGTGCATATAACCGGCCGCCGCCGCCGGCAGCGTATGCTCGTGGGCTACATAGCGCCGCGCCGCCGCCCCCATTGCCGCCGCGAAGGCCGGATGATCAGCCAGATAGCGACAATAGGCGCAGAGCAACTCTACTTCGCCAGAGCCGAGATCGACCTGTGCGGCAACCGCGGGCGGCAACTCAACAAACGAACCGGTAGATGTCACCAGAGTCGGCCGGCCGGCACCAAGCAACCGTAACAGGCTTGCCGAGGTCTCACCGGCAGTCGGGTGGCGCAAATTGATACAGATATCGGCAGCGGCCAGGTAGGCTTCGAATGCGGCGCGATCGACATACCCGGTGGCACGGACACAATCATGCAGGCCGGCGCGCTCGATTGCGCTGTGCAAATCATACTGCGGCGAGACGCTCCCGACCAGCAGGTAGTGAACATTACGCCCTTCGGCCCGCAGATCCGCCACGACGCGCAGCATCGTACCAACTCGTTTGTAGGGGTTGATATGGCCGAAGGAGGCCAGGATCAGGGCATCTTCCGGCAAGCCATACAGCCGACGTACCGTCGCCCGCTCGATCGGCTGTGGCAGCGGCACACCCATCGGCACAACCGCGAACGGGAGATCCGGCCGCATCGGTACGACCCGCTCGGCAATATAGCGGCTGTGGCAGATCAACCCATCGGCAGCCGCTACTACCTCCTCACAGAACGGCATATCGAAAGCCGCTTCACTGAATCGGCCACGCAGCATAAGCTCGCCGACTCGTGCCCCCATGTCGCCATAGCGACGCACCGCTTCCGCCCGATAGCGCCCGATATTTCGCTGCCTGGTTACCAGATACTGCAACATAAAGTGATGCAGCACAAAATCATGCAATACAATCACGCCCGGTAGCCGCTGCGCCGCATCCCAGATCGCGGCATGCGCCATGCTGTTGCCGATCTGATAGAGAATGGCATCGTACCGCCGGCGGCGTTGGTCGCGCTCGAGCCGGCTAATCGGCCGGATCTCAAGCCCCTGTGCCAACAGCTGATTCGCCGGGCGCAATCCATCCTCAACATACAGCGTGATCTCGGCATACTGCCCGAGGTAGGGCAATAGCTCTTCGCTGTAATCCGAGATTCCAGAAGCGGCCGGATTGACCGGTGAGAGATAGGCAAGACGTCGCATGGCTAGTCGAAGAATGCTTCAGCACGCCCGGCCAGCGCATCACGCACCATCCGCACATAGCGGGGCATCAGCGGCGGCAGTCGATCCGGTGCGTGATAGCCGAGCGAGACAAACTCTCTATGATCGGGGGTGAGTTGCCCTTCGAGCACCCGGCAGCGGAAGAAGATACTAACGATCTGCGCCTGATCACCATTGGGGTAGGTCCATTCGAACTCATGGCCGCTATACACCCCGATCAGCCGCTCAATTTCGACCCACAGGCCGGTCTCTTCGCGTACCTCGCGTACCAGCGTCTGCGCCGGTGTTTCACCGAGTTGAACAACCCCCGACGGCGGCGCCCAGAGCATGACATCGGTCCGCTGGCCGAGCAGAACATGGCCATGTGCATCGCTAATGAAGGCGCTAGCAGCCAGCTGCAACAGCCGCTGATGACCAACATAACTGCGCAACCAGCGAACATAATTGATGGTCATGGCACTCCTCGCATCTATCGCAATGGCGGCTCATTATACTCGGTTTCCAATAGACAAGTACGCACCGCTACGGTATGATACTGGTATCAGCAAAACACCCCCTTCACCATAGCCACATCCCGCCTGAAGATCTGCATACAAGGAGGTATTGCATGGCACACACTCGTACCGCTTCGCACACAACACGGCTTCTCAGTGGGCTTGCCATACTGGCGCTACTCTTTGCCGCACTACTGGCCGCACCAACCGCCGAGGCGCTCCGTTCGCGGAGCAGCGGTGCCGGCAATTGCGGCGATTTCCTGGATGCGATCAATGCCGCCGATCCGGGGGATGTCCTGATTCCAATGGTTGATAACGATGGTGGCCGCAATACATTACAGTCCGTCATTACTGTCGATGATCTCACGATTGAGGGCGGCTGGACACCGCCACCGAGCAACTGTCCGGATCCTAACTTCAGCACCGAAACCCCGGCCGAACTCCTGGCCGCCGGGTTCAACTACCAGGGGCTCGATGCGCGCTCACATCTCTTCACCTTTGGCGCACCGGCAGTGCGGATTGATGACGCGATCAAGAAGTTGACGGTGATCAACACCAGCTTCCGCGTCGTCGATAGTAATATGACGCAGAATGGCGGCGGCCTGAGCGGTACCGATATGTTCAGCGCCACCATTAGCATGGCTCGTGTCGGCTTCTATGTTGACCAGGATGACGCTCCGTTATCGATCAGCGGCAGCGGCGGCGGGGTGGATCTCGACATCGACGGCGGCTCGCGGGGGACGATCGACGGCGCAACGTTTGAGCGGCTGCGTGCGGCGACCGGCGGCGGCTTCGAGATCGTGGTGCGCGGCGGAAGCCACGTGACACTGAAGAATCTGGTGGTGCGCAACAACCACGCCGAAGGGGGCAGCGGCGGTGGCGGTCGGATCATCATCCATAGCGGCTATGTGACAATCACCGACAGCCTGTTCGAGGGCAATACGGCGACCGGCCCCGGCAGCCAACTCTCGATCGAGCGTGTTGGTACGACCGGCCCGGCAGCGGCGACGCTCATCAATACTACATTCGGCGCGGCGCCTGCCCTCGTCGATATACCGCTCTCGGTGACCGGCAGCGGCCTGATCTACAAGAATCTGAGACACCGCCTGGCATTCTCACAACTCGCCAGCTTCCCGGCTACGCCGCGTGCGATTATTACCGACCTCACACGTGTCGGCAATACCTATCGGGCAACCTTTATCACCGATGGTTTTACGCCGGCGCTACCCGGCCAGCATGTCCACTTCTTCTACGATACCGTGCCACCCAGCCAGGCCGGTATTCCAGCACCCAGCAGCAACTGGTTTGTGTATGGCAGTAGTGTACCATTCACACAGGCAACGGTGGCCAACCGGCCATTTGGTGCCACAAAGCTCTGCATCCTGGTAGCTAACCCCAACCACTCGGTGATCCAGGGCACCGGCAATTGTGTCACGCTACCATCGTTGCCGTCGTCGTGATCCGTTTGAGTCGCAGGGCGCCACCGCGTACTACGCCGGTGGCGCCGGCGATCTGCAGGCCGGGGCGAATCACGCCGAAAGCGCGGTAGTAGTAGAGCGGTGCAATCGCAGCCGCCTCGGCCACCAGCAGCCGGTCGGCGCGATGGTAGAGTTCGAGCCGCTCGCGCTGATCGGCTGCCGCTGCCGCACGCTCAATCAGCTCATCAAAACGCGCATCACTCCAGCCGGCCGCCAGCCGCCCACCGGCGGCAAACCCACAGATAGCATTATGCGGATCGGGGAACTCGGCATCCCCGCCGACCAATGCCAGTGTGATGCTGCCGTCGGCCAGCCCGGCCTCGATCTCGTCGTACGGTATACCATCACGCACATGCACTTCGATACCCAGTTCGCGCTGCCAGCACGCCGCCAGAAACAGCGCCATACCGCCGCTCCCCGGTAGGGTTGCCAGCGTCAGCGGCGGTAGTTCGCCCACCGCCGCCAATAATGCGCGGGCGGTCGCCGGATCGTACGGGAGCGCCAGTTCGGGCGAATGGCCGACCATGCCGGGTGGAATCACCCCGCCGTCGGCGGGGTTCTGGATATCGGCCCAGACATTCCCCACCCGAGCGCGCCGATCGACCGATTGGCCGAAGGCGCGTCGCAGCCGCGCATCGTTGAAGGGCGGCCGCGAACAATCAAAGCTCAGAAAGTAGGTCGAAAGAAACTGCCTGATGAAGCTTTCGTGCGGGTAGCGCTGTGGGATATCCGCCCGATCCGCGACCCGGCAGATGTCGATCAGCCCCTGCTCGTAGTGTGCCAGCGAGGGTTCGATAAAGCGCAACACCACCCGATCCAGATCACCGGCCAGCCCATAGTAGTGTGGGTTGCGCTCGAGTAACACCTCAACCCCATCGTGCCAGCGCTGCACCACAAATGGCCCATTACACACCAGATGCTGTGGGCTGAAGCAGGCATCACCAAGGGCACGATAGGCATGCTCGGGCTGGGGGAAGGCAATCGGATCGGCCAGCAGGTAGAGCAGATAGCTTACCGGCGTCGTCAACTCAACCTCCAGCAGGTCGTCGCGTACGGCCCGTACCCCCAGTGGTGCCGTAGCCTCACCGGCCTGCAGCGCCTCGGCACCGGCGATCACCCCCAGCAGATCGGCCACCGCCGAACCGGTTGCCGGATCCAGATTGCGCCGCCAGGCAAACACAAAATCATGGGCACGCAGTGGCGTACCATCGCTCCAGCGCAGATCCGGCCGTAGTTCGAAACGATAGCGCAGCCCGCTTTCGTCGACCGACCAGCGGCGTGCAAGTGCCGGCACCACATTCAACTCGGCATCGATCTCGACCAGCCCTTCGAAGAGATCCTGGATGATCTGCTCGTCACCAACCGTATCGAGTAGCGCCGGATCAAGGGTTGCCGGGCCATGGGCAAAAACCCCCAGCGCCAATTGGCGTGG
>CALLZL010000035.1 GCA_937859575.1 uncultured Chloroflexota bacterium | reverse complement strand
GTGTAGTGGGGGCAACGAGCTACCACATGTCGGGGTCTTCCCGCTGCGCGAAGAAATTCCTCGCTGCTGCGCAGCTCAGGATGACATCCCGGCGCGGGTGACGAGGGGGCGGACGATCATGCTGCGCGCCACCGGCGCGCAGCATCTTTATGAGGTAGCCTTGTATGTGTCACCTGCAAGCCTTTGATCGGTCAAACCCTTTCCGCCAGCCGGCAGGTCGGTCAGCCGGATCGGGATGCGGTAGGTGAGGCTCAGTGTGCCCGGACGCGCCCAAAATGGTATAGTATAGAGACGGCATACGGCTAGCGGGTCGCCTATAGGTAGTTACTGAGCATTGCCAATGAACGAACAGCAAATCGAACAAAACTTGATCCAAAAGCTACAGGATCTGAAGTATACCTACCGCCCAGATATTCGCGACCTCGCCGCGCTAAAGCATAACTTCCGCGAGAAGTTCCAGGAACTCAACCGGGTCAGGCTCACCGATAACGAGTTCGATCGGCTGCTGGAACAGATCACCACGCCCGATGTCTTTATGGCTGCCCGTACTTTGCGCGAGCGCAACAGCTTCGAGCGCGACGATGGCACGCCCCTTTTTTACACTTTGGTCAATATCCGCGACTGGTGTAAGAACGCCTTCGAGGTGGTCAACCAGTTGCGCATGAATACCGAAAACAGTCACCATCGCTATGATGTGCTGCTGCTGATCAATGGTGTGCCAGTGGTGCAGATCGAGCTGAAGAACCTGCCGATCAGCCCGCGCCGCGCCATGCAGCAGATCGTCGATTACAAAAACGATCCTGGCAACGGCTACACCAGAACCCTGCTCTGCTTTCTGCAACTCTTCATCGTCAGCAATCGCAGCGATACCTGGTACTTCGCCAACAACAGCGAACGCCACTTCAGCTTCAATACCGATGAGCGCTTTCTGCCACTCTACCAGTTCGCCGGCGTTGATAACCAGAAGATCACCCAACTCGATAGTTTTGCCGAGCAGTTCCTGGCCAAGTGTAAGCTGGCCGAAATGATCAGCCGCTATATGGTGCTGGTCGCCAGTGAGCAACGGTTGCTGATGATGCGCCCCTACCAGATCTATGCCGTCAAAGCGATTGTCGAGTGCATTCATCAGAATGCCGGCAATGGCTATATCTGGCACACCACCGGCAGCGGGAAAACCCTCACGTCCTTCAAGGCATCCACGCTGCTCAAGGATAACCCCGACATCGAAAAATGCCTGTTCGTGGTCGACCGCAAAGACCTCGACCGGCAGACGCGCGAAGAATTCAACCGCTTTCAGGAAGGTAGCGTCGAGGAAAATACCAATACTGCCGCCCTGGTGCGGCGGCTGCTTTCCACCGATTACGCCGACAAGGTGATCGTGACCACCATCCAGAAGCTCGGCCTGGCACTGGATGACACCAACAAACAAAACTACAAAGCACGGTTGGCACCGCTGCGCAATAAGCGCATGGTCTTTATCTTCGACGAATGCCACCGCTCGCAGTTTGGCGAGAACCACAGGGCGATCAAAGAGTTCTTTCCCAACGCCCAACTCTTTGGCTTTACCGGCACGCCGATCTTCGAGCAGAACGCGACCTATCAGCAGATCGACGGCCAGCAGGCCTCCTATAAAACCACCACCGACATTTTCCAGCGGCAGTTGCACGCCTACACGATCACCCACGCGATCGAGGATCGCAACGTTTTGCGCTTTCATGTCGACTACTACAAGCCCGAAGGCACGCAGGCGCTCAAGCCGGGGCAAACGCTGGCCAAGCGAGCGGTTGTCGAAACCATTCTGGACAAACACGATGCTGCCACGGCTGGGCGCAGGTTTAACGCCATTCTGGCAACCGGCTCGATCAACGACGCGATCGCCTATTACACGCTGTTCAAGCAGCTGCAGGCGGAAAAACCGGCGGCGGACGATACCTCCCAGCCCTTGAACGTCGCCTGCGTCTTTTCGCCGCCTGCCGATGGCAACCGCGATGTCCAGCAGATTCAGGAAGATTTGCCGCAGGAACGGGCCGACAATGCTGTGGAGCCGGAGCAGAAGAAGGCGGCGCTGCGATCGATTATTGCCGATTACAACACCCGCTACGGCACCAATCACAGCGTCAACGAGTTCGATCTGTACTATCAGGACGTGCAGAAGCGCATCAAAGACCAGCAGTATCCCATCCAGGATGTGCCGTATGCGCAGAAGATCGACTTGGTGATCGTGGTCGATATGCTGCTCACCGGCTTCGATTCCAAATACCTGAATACGCTGTATGTCGATAAGAATCTGAAGTACCACGGGCTGATACAGGCGTTCTCGCGCACCAACCGCGTGCTGAACGATACCAAGCCCGACGGCAATATCCTCGACTTCCGCCAGCAGGAGGATGCGGTCAACGATGCGATCGCCCTCTTCTCCGGCGAGCATCTTGATCGCGCAAAGGAGATCTGGCTTGTCGATCCGGCGCCGGTGGTGATCGACAAACTGGCCGCAGCCGTTCAGAAGCTGGATCTGTTCATGCAATCGCAGGGGCTGGCCTACGCGCCCGAAGCGGTGCCCAACCTCAAGGGTGATGCCGCGCGCAGTGTGTTCATCGAACGATTCAAGGAGGTGCAGCGCCTCAAGACCCAGCTCGACCAGTATACCGATCTGACCGAGGAAAACGCCGCCAGTATCGAGCAGATCATCCCCCCCGATCAGTTGCAGGGGTTCCGTGGGGTGTATCTCGAAACCGCTCAGCAACTGAAGGCCAAACAGGAAAAGGCCAGTGCCAACGACGCGGTGCAGCAGCTTGATTTCGAGTTTGTGCTGTTTGCCTCGGCGATTATCGACTACGACTACATCATGAAGCTGATCGCCCGCTACACCGAGGCCAGGCCGGGCAAGCAGACCATGCATCGCGATGAACTGATCGGCCTGATCAGCGCCGATGCCAAGTTCATCGATGAGCGCGAGGATATTGCCGCCTATATCAACACCCTCCAGCCCGGCCAGGCGCTGAACGAACACGAGATCCGCGCCGGCTACGAAGCCTTCAAGGCCGAACAGAACGCCCGCCAGCTTGCCGAAATTGCCGACAGACACGGCATCGCACGCGCCGCACTGCACGCCTTTGTCGATGGCATTCTGCAACGCATGATCTTCGACGCCGAGCAGTTGAATGACCTGCTGGCCCCACTCGGCTTGGGCTGGAAGGCCCGCACCCAGAAGGAGCTGGCCCTGATGGAAGACCTGGTTCCACTACTGAAAAAGCGCGCCGCCGGGCGCGAAATCTCCGGCCTGGGCGCATATGAGCAATGACAGGAACACCAACGATATGACACACGAACCAACACGCGGCTTGACGCCCAGGCTGCGCTTCCCTGAGTTTCGCGATGCTGGGGAGTGGGTGGGGCAATCTTTAGGAAGTATCGCCTCTTTTTACAAAGGGAAAGGTATTTCGAAGGCAGATATCGCCCCCAAAGGAGAAACGCTATGTATTCGCTATGGGGAGCTTTACACAATTTACGATGAGGTTATCGATAGAGTTGTTTCAAAAACAAATTTATCTGTGTCTGAACTTTTTCTTAGTCAAAGGAATGATGTATTAATTCCATCATCAGGAGAAACCAAACTAGATATCGCAAAAGCATCTTGTGTTTTGCTTGATGATGTTGCTTTGGGTGGTGATTTGAATATTCTCAGAACAAATGAGAACGGGATTTTTCTGAGCTATTTGCTAAATGGACCATATAAGAGAGAAATCGCAAAAAAAGCCCAAGGCGATACTGTTGTTCATTTGTATGCGAACCAGTTGAAACTGCTTGAAGTGTTAATTCCTAAACTATCCGAACAACAACGCATCGCCGACTGTCTCGAATCCCTCGACGAGCTCATCGCCGCGCACAGCGCGAAGCTTGATGCGCTCAAGGCACACAAAAACGGCCTGTTGCAACAACTCTTCCCCGCCGAGGGCGAAACCGTTCCGCGCCTGCGCTTCCCGGAGTTCGAGGGGAAAGGGGGGTGGGAGACAAGGTTAATAGAAGATTTCTTTCTTGTAGGCTCAAGCAAACGAGTTTTGCAGGAGGATTGGACTACGCAAGGTGTCCCTTTCTATCGTACTAGAGAATTGGTTTCGCTGAGTAAAAATGAACCCTTTGGTAGCGAAATATTTATCTCGGAAGATCTTTTTCGTGAGATTTCCGAAAAGTATGGATTACCTACTGAAGGAGATTTCTTGGTCAGTGGAGTAGGAACTCTCGGAATATCCTATCAAGTGCAGGCTCAAGATAGATTTTATTTCAAGGATGGAAATGTACTTTGGTTCAAATTAAAAGGCGGTATTGTTTCAACTTTCTTCAAATACTGCTTTGAGACAGATGAAATACAAGATCAAATATTAGGTCAATCTTCTATTTCTACTGTTGGCACTTATACCATACAGAATGCGAAAGCGACCAAGTTTTCCTGTCCGCCGAGTATCGAGGAACAACAACGCATCGCCGACTGCCTCGCCGCGCTCGACGACCGCATCGCCGCGCAGGGCCAGAAGCTCGACGTGCTCAAGGCCCACAAAAAGGGGCTGATGCAGCAGCTCTTTCCGGCGGTGGAGCCGTGAGCATGTGGGTGGACTACCACCCCGGCAGGCTACGCCTGCCACCCCTCCAAAGGAGGGGAATGTGTGGTATCCCAGCCGTCATTCCCCTCCTCTGGAGGGGTGCCGCGTCAGCGGCGGGGTGGTGGCGGGTGGGGAGGTGGAAGGCGGGGATGGGTGGACTACCCCCCCGTCAGGCTCCGCCTGCCCCCCCTCCAAAGGAGGGGAAAGTGTGGTAGCCCCGCCGTCATTCCCCTCCTCTGGAGGGGTGCCGCGTCAGCGGCGGGGTGGTGGAAGGCGCAGTGGTGGAAGGCGCAGTGGTGGAAGGCGGGCGGGGTGGTGGCGGGGAGGT
>CALLZL010000034.1 GCA_937859575.1 uncultured Chloroflexota bacterium | reverse complement strand
ATGCCGGCCATTGCTCGCTGGCTTAATTACCGCTGGCCATCGCGGACACTGATCTGATCGGCCTGCAGGCCACCAAGGCGCGGGTTGAGGTAGCTGCGATTGGCGGCCGCAATAATTACCGCGATCTCATCGGGGTGCGGCGCATCCGGCAGATGCACCGTAATCGTGTCGTAGTGATCACGTACATAGAGTGCATCTTTATGCGCCATGGGGATGTCGATCATGCCCCCTGGTGCCGTGCGCTTGGTATTCGACTGGATCCAGGCCAGGCCACCGCCAATCGCCGCCCGGATCGGGTTGGCGAATTCGCCAAGCAGGCAGGCATTGCCATGGATCGCATCGCCGTTCATACCGATCAGCGCCCCTTTGCCGAGGCTTTCGATCGGCTCACCCATCGCACGGGTGATCTGTTCGGCCATAATCTTCCCCAACGGCTCATTGAAATTGACCAGTTCACTTAGATCTTCCGAGTAACGGCCGGCATACGGGTTGCGGAAGATTGCTGCGACAGCGACTTTGCGCAGCGGCTTCTCGGCCGGGCGGCCCATCTCACTGAAGATCTCCTCGGTGAGGGTGACGAACTTGCGGATCGTGATCATGCTGCCTCCTCTATTGTGCGCCATGCCAGCGCTGTCAAACCGGCTGCCAGTGCATCAATATCCACATCGTTGGCTGCCCGCACCTGCGCCGCCAGATCGGATGGCACGCCCGCAATGCCATGCAATGCGCCTGCCAGCGAGCCGGCCATTGCAGCGATCGTGTCGCTGTCGTTCCCGATACTCGCCCCGGCCGAGACCGTATCGAGCACATTGCCGCCGGCGGCGACAAACACCCCAACGGCCGCAGGTACCGACTCGACCGTCATCACCGAATTGCCGACGGTTGCTTCAATTGCGACGATCGCGGCGTGCAAATCGGGTGCCCGTAGTGCTTCCTCAACCGCAATCTCGATCCGCCGCACAATACTCGGCCCGGCGACGCGCCGCCCTTCGCGCACGCCAATGGCTTCACCAAGCCGTGCGCCGGCCAGGCAGGCCCTGGTGACCGAATAGACATCGGCACCGGGTGTGAGTGCATGCGCCACACCGGCCGCAATCGCACCGGCCCCCGCCATGGCGATCTGGGTGTCGTGGGTCGGCCGGGCTGTGATCCAGGCTAGTTCGACTGCCCGCTCGATATCACCGGGGAAGACCAGGCCGGCCGGGGCGATCCGCATCGCCGCACCATTGGTGGTGCCGAAACTGGTGAGCTTGCGCTCGGAATAGGGCGAGCGCCCGATGGTGCTTGTGTCTTGCCCGGCTGCCAACGCCTCAAGCAGCGGCCGTGTCGTCGGCCCCATCTGCTGACGGTGCTTTGATGTCTGCGACCAGTGGATCAGGCGCGCCACCCAGGCCTCCGCCGTCAGCTTGCCGTCGTGCTTGATCAGTTCATCGGCCAGGGCAAACATCTGGCTCACGTCATCCGTCACTTCGCCGGCAATATTGCAATACGAACGGGTCCGCGGCGATGGCACATCCAGTTCCCGCAACACCCCGCCATAGGTTGCCACGATCTCCTCAATCGTATGCTGCTCGGTTGCCGCACCCATGGCGTCGCCAAGTGCCGCCGCCATCAGGCTGCCGAGAATGTGTGCGCCAAGCCGCTCACGGCTCTGTGCTTCCATGGGATTCTCCTTATTTAATCGATTACGATCCGAAAGTGGTTCGGTTAGCCGCTACCCCAGCGCCTGTAGGTCGGGCTTATCGTGCAGGAATGCCAGCCATTCTGCCCGTGATGGGATGCGCGTTCCGGCACCACGTCGGGTTGCTACCAGCGCGCCCATGGCATTGGCCAGTGTTGCCGCAACCGCCGGCGTCGCACCTCGCAGCAGGCCGGCAATCAGCGCGGCAGCAAACGAATCACCGGCGCCCACCGTATCAACGACCGTGATCGGGAAGCCGGGGCAATGGATCACCCCGTCGGCATCGGCAACACTACAGCCGTCGGCACCATGCTTCAGCACGACCATGCCCGGCCCATAGGCCAGCAAAGCGTGCGCTACTGCCGCCCGATCGGTCGCGGTGCAGAGATACGCAGCCTCTTCGTCGGTCAAGAGCAGCACATCGGCAAGTGCAATCGCCCGCTGCATGACCTCGGGAGCCACAAACATGATGCTCGGGCCGGGGTCGAAGAAGACCGGTACCCCGGCAGCACGCGCCTTGCTCAGCGCCGCAATCATGACATCCGGATCGAGCACATCACGGAGTGTATAGCCATCGGTAAAGAGCGCACGCGCCGAGCTGATGACGGTATCCCAGGCCGGCTCGTACGGCCAGCGCCCGAGTTGATCCTTGATGCCGAGATAGACATGCTGCCCTGCTGTGTCGGCAATCACCATACAGACTACCGTCTGCCGCTCGGCACAGACCTGGACATGGCTGGTATCGACACCGACATCCTGGAGCATGTCGCACATCTCATGGCCGTAACGGTCGCTGCCGATCCCACCAACTGCGGCGGTCGCCAGATCGAGCCGTCGTGCCGCCACCAGTACATTCCCGGCACCACCCGGTTCGACAAAGATTCCTTCGGCCCAGCCATGCTGGTTGGGCAGCAGCGGCAACCGTTCGATCGGCACGATCAGATCAGCTACCAGATCGCCAAGAACGACCAGATCATATGCCATATCACTACCCGGCACTATTGCGCGGCAGTCGCATCCGACGCCGGCGACGGATGATTACAACACCACCAGCCACCAGCGGCACTGCCGAAAGACCCAGCAGTAGCCCCAGGGCCGGTGTGATCGGGACACGCACAAGTCGCCGGCTTGCGGTGAACTGTTGCCCATCGTTGCCCACAATCTGAATAGTGGTTGTTCCATTGGCCGGGCTCAGATCGAGCGGGTAGGCAGTAAAATCGGGTGCGATCCCACGCTGCTGATCGGCTTCGCTGAACGGTTGCACTTCGTACCCGAGCTGCCCACCCGGTACCTGCACTACGCGGTATGGTGTCAACTCGCGCCGTGCCAGCACCTGGTCATCGGCACGCAATTCCAGCACCCCGCTCGTGATCGCCTCGCCGGCAATCCATGTCCATTCCGCGTTTTCGGGCATATCACGTTGCGGGTTCTGCATCATGGCATACGGCCGTGCCGGGTATTCGCGCGTCAGGCGCGGCACCAGATAGATGCGGCTGTTGGCACGCCCAACAATCACATCATTCAGGTCATCAACCTGTTCGGGGGTCGTCCAGCGGGTTTCGGGCAGCACAGTATAGCCAATGGCGCTGCGGCGTGCTGCAAATACCACCAGGTCGCGCTCACTTCCCGCCAGGATCGTTCCATCAGGTTGGCGCAACTGGATCCGATAGGCGCCTTCCGGTAAGGTGAGCGGAATACCACTGTTGAGGCCGTTGCTGAAGATACCAATCGGAGCCGGTGCCTGCGGTTGCGGCGGTAATGTCTCGCTGACCTCTTCGCCGGCTTCGATTCGCCGCCGAATCTCGTCGGCCAGGGCAAACCAGGCCTGCTGATCCTCCAGGTGTTGTGCCGATGCATCGCGGAAGGCGCGCTGGCGTTCGACAAACGCCTCGTGTGCGGCGGTTGCCTGCTCGCCAAGGTAGATCGTGGCATTGGCCTCGGTGCCCTGTGGCCGGAACTGGATCGTATAGCTGATAACGGTCGCCTGCTCGATGATCTGGCCGCCGCGCAGCACTTCCAGCGTCCCCTCGACCGGCTCATTCAGCAGTTCCCAACTGGCGCGATACTCATTGGTGATTGGCCAGTAGTAGATCTCGGTCATCCGCGGCGAAATAATGCTCGTGTTATTCGCCAGCAGATAGATCGTCCGTGTGGTGGGTGGCGCAAAGCTCCCGACATAGTTGGTGCCACTGGCAGCATTAATGCCATACACAAACGCTACCTGACGCTCGGGTATCTGTGCGGCTGCCGGGGCAGCGCCCTGCAACAGGCAGATGGCGAGCAGAATCAATACCAGGCTATGCTGCATGCTGCGGTTGTTCATGGCAACACCCCACGGCGACGCATGCCTCCGACAGCCAGTATGACCCACACGCCGGAGCCGATCAGACTGACGACGATCAACCGCAAGAGTTCGCCCCAGTTGCCGCGTAGCGACGCATCAAGGGCGCTGCCGAGCAGAGCAAAGGGTGAGATCCAGTTGAGAATATCACGCAGGATGCGCAGCAGATTGCGCAAGAAGAGTAGTGCGTCGTAGTAGCGGCTGGCCTGCGGAATGCTGAGCATGGCGCTGTAGGCAGCCGGGATCGCCAATACCAGCAGGAGAGCCGCGCCAAAGAAGAACATGGCACTGCGGCTGGTTGCGGCAATCGACGAAAGAAACAGCCCGATGGCTACCGCCAGCACACTGCAGAACGGGGTGAAGATCAGGCCAATGATAAGCCCCGGTGGCAGCGGCAGATTGGTGATCAGCGCCAGCACCAGCAGCAACGGCAGTGCCAGAAGCGCCAGGAATGCAGCGATTACGGCCCCGGCCAGCACCAGGCCACCAACCAGGCCAACTTCATCAACCGGCGCAAAGAACAAGACACGCAGCGCGCCGAGGTCGCGTGGCCGGGCAATCGCCAGCGTCGCCCACGCCGCCAGGTAGAGCATCGTCAGCGTGGTGACGAGCAGCAGCGGCACATAGAAGGGGCGACGCATGATCAGCAGCCCGCTCTCGCCGACGAAGTTGAGCGCATTGTAGACAAACAGGCTGCCAAGCAACAGGCTGAGCGCCACAACCGCGTACAACGGCCAGCCATAGAGTGTCTCGAGTACTTCCTGGCGGGCGATCTGGCGTACAACCCGCCAGCGAGCCTGCCAGGTTCCGGCCGGCGACCGGGTCGCTTTCGTCTGGCCGAGCGATGGAGAAGGAGTGCTGATCTGCACGCTACCCCCTCCTGCGGCGATTGCCGCCAGCGGCCGTGGCTACCCCACTGATTGCGGCAACATTCTGGCTTGTTATGGTCACAAAGGCCTCTTCCAGGCTCATTTCGTCAGCTTGCATACTCAGGATCACACCGCCTGCCTCGGTGATCAGGCGCGACAGCCGTGGCCGTTCGTCGCCTATACCCCGCAAAACCAGGTGCAGCCGGCGTGCCTCTCGGCGCACTGTTTCGACCGCCGGATCTTGTTCGAGTCGATCGACCAGGCCGTCGGGGATCGTGTCGAGCTCGATCGTCAGCCGCTGTTGCTGTGCCAGCCGCCGCCGGATACCGCTCATGGTATCTTCAACCAGCAGGCGACCCTCGTGCAGGATTCCGATCCGATCGGCGGTATGTTCGATCTCCGAAAGAATATGGCTTGAAATAAACACCGTACCGCCGGCATCACGATAGTCGTCGATCAACTCACGTACCTCGCGGATACCATGCGGGTCAAGCCCGCTCACCGGCTCATCGAGGATCAACAGCCGCGGCTGATGCACCAGCGCACGGATGAGGCTAAGTTTCTGCCGCATGCCGCGTGAATAATCTCGTGCCAGGCCATGCCGCACTTCCCACAGATCGAGGCGGCGAAACAGCTCCTCCATCCGCACCGCCGGCCGGGCAACGCCGTACAACCCGGCAAAATAGTGCACAAGCTCCCAGCCACTCAGCTTCGACGACTCCGCCGGTTCTTCGGCAACCACACCAATCGCCTGCCGGTAGGTGAAGAGCCCGGGCGTGATCGCTTCGTCAAGCACGAACAGTTGCCCACTCGTTGGCCAGATCAAACCAAGCAGCATGTGGATTGTCGTTGTCTTTCCGGCACCATTCGGCCCCAGAAAGCCGTAGATTTCACCAGCACGCACATCAAGGCAGAGATCGGCGACGGCCAGGTGATTCTCGTAACGCTTGGTCAGATTCTCCGTCCTGATCATCCTGCTGCCATCCCTCGTGTCGGGTTTGAAAGATCTATGTAAATCGTTTACGTCGGGTAAGCGCCAATTATAGCATATTCTTTTTTTCGTGTGCGCCGGAGGAGTGTGCCAGGGCTCATGCAACGTCTTTGCGGTTATGCCGCCCTCTTTTCGGGTGGGGATCGCCAACCTCAACAAGCATGGTAGAATACCGCCGCAGCATGCGAATGATTATTGTCAATCCATCGATCGAGGAGTTGTTGTGTACCGAGTCGAAGATCTGCATGTACGTGAACTAACGCCATTGCCGGCACCACGGGCGATTCAGCAGGCATTCCCGCTTACTGATGCCATTGCAGAGACCGTCTATGCCGCACGTGAGGCGACCAAGCGAATTTTGCGCCGCGAAGACCCGCGCCCGCTGGTGATTGTCGGCCCCTGTTCGATCCACGATCCGGCGGCGGCCTATGCATACGCCGAACGCCTCGCTGCATTGCAGCTTGAATTCCGCGAACGGCTGTTCATCGTGATGCGTACCTATTTCGAAAAGCCGCGAACCACCACCGGCTGGCGGGGTTTGATTAATGATCCGCATCTCGATGGATCATTCGACATGGCAGCCGGCCTGCAGATCGCCCGCGAACTGTTACTGCGCATTAATGCACTCGGCCTGCCGACAGCTACCGAGATGCTGGATCCGATCAGCCCGCAGTATATTTCCGATCTGGTAAGCGTGACAGCCATCGGTGCCCGTACCACCGAATCGCAGACGCATCGTGCGCTGGCGAGCGGCCTGTCGATGCCGGTCGGCTTCAAGAATAGTACCGACGGAAGCGTGCAGGCAGCTATTAATGCATGTGTCTCGGCACGCAATGCCCACAGCTTCCTCGGTATTACCCACGAAGGCCAGAGTGCCGTAGTCAAGACGCGCGGCAACCCGGATGGGTTCGTGATCTTGCGCGGCAGCAAAGGACGCACCAACTATGATGCGGCGAGTGTGGCCGAAGCTTCTGCACAGCTTGCCGCCGCTGATCATCACCCGGCGATCATGGTCGATTGCAGCCATGCCAACTCGAACTACGAATATGCCCGCCAGGAGCAGGTCTGGAATGATTTGATCGAGCAGTATCGCCACGGGCGTGGCGCGCTGATCGGCATGATGGTCGAGAGCAACCTGGTGGAAGGTAAGCAGGCGATCGCCACCAACCTCGATCAACTGCGCTATGGTGTATCGGTCACCGATGGCTGCCTCGGTTGGGAGGCAACCGAACGCATCTTGCGCCAGGCGTATGCGGCATTATAGCCAGGTGCAGCAAGCTTGCGCCATGCGCATCCTGGGAGCGCGGGCGTCCCGCCCGCATGTGCGCACGATGCGTTCGGTCCCAAAGATCAATCATTTGGTACCTGGCTATAGGGTAGCCGCACCGCCGGCCAACAACCGGTCTGCCGATAGAATGCCGCGAGGCTGCACGCTATCGGCAGGCCACCCCTACCCCAAGCGATGCATCAGATCGCGCAGCACCCCGTACGCATCGCGATACACCCCGTAGGCCTGGTCGTACTGCGTCTGGCGCTTCGTATCCGGGCTTGTCGTACTCGTCACAACCACGGCGGTATCGACCGCCGCGCCGACACTCGCAAAATGCCCGGTGCCGACTCCGGCGAGCAGTGCGGCTCCATATGCCGGCCCTTCCTCGGCCGCCAGTATTGCTACTTCGGTGCCATACACGTCGGCCTGCATCTGCCGCCAGAATGCGCTGGTACCGCCGCCGCCGGTGGCGCGGATCTGGCTGAAACTGAGCCCCAGCCCATGCATGATCTCCAGCCCGTCGCGCAGCGAATAGACCACCCCTTCCATGACGGCACGAACCATATGGCCGATGCCATGGCGGGCGGTGAGGCCGATGAATGCCCCACGCGCCAGCGGATCAAGATGTGGCGTACGCTCACCGCTCAGGTAGGGCAGGAAGATCAACCCTTCGGCGCCAGGCGGTACCTGTGCCGCCTGTGTGACCAGCGTATCGTACGAGAGATCGGTTCCACCGGCACTGCGCAGCGTGTCGCGGAGCCAGCGGAAGGATCCACCGGCCGCAAGGGTCACGGCCATCAGGTGATACTGCCCCGGCACGGCATGGCAGAAGGTGTGCAGCCGGCCGGCCGGATCAAGGGCGATCGAATCGGCATGGGCAAACAGTACCCCGCTGGTGCCGATACTGCTGCTCACCACCCCTGCACGTACAATGCCGGTTCCAACCGCCGCCGCCGCATTATCGCCGCCGCCCGCCACCACCGGCAGCCCGGCGGGCAAACCAATAGCTGCGGCAACCTCGGGCAACAGGGCACCGGTGACCGCGGGGCCTTCGTAGACGTGCGGCAGCCACTGGCGTGGGATGCTGAGTGCATCGAGGATCTCACTACTCCAGGTACGGCTGCGCAGATCGAGCAGCAGCGTACCGGCCGCATCCGACGCATCCGATGCGGCGATACCGGTCAGCCGCAAGCGGATATAATCTTTGGGCAGCAACACCTGTGCCAAGCGCGCATAGTGCTGCGGCTCGTGGTTGCGCAGCCAGAGGATCTTGGGGGCCTGGAAGCCGGTGAGTGCCGGATTCCCGGCCACTGCGATCAGCCGATCGGCACCGACCCGCCGCGTGATCTCGGCACACTCCGCCGCGGTGCGCTGGTCGTTCCAGAGCAGTGCCGGGCGGATCACCTGCTGCTGTTCATCAAGGAATACCGCGCCATGCATCTGGCCGGTCAGGCCAAGGCCGGCAATCCGTGCCGGATCAACCGCGGCACGTGCGATCACCTCGCGCAGGGCCTGTTGCGCACCATGCCACCAGTCGGCAGGGTTTTGTTCGCTCCAGAGCGGCTGTGGTGTCGAAAGCGGATATTCGGCGGTGGCAGTCGCCAGAATCTGCCCGTTGGTGTCGCAGAGCAGCGCCTTGGCGCCGCTGGTGCCGATATCAAGCCCGAGGAGTAGTGTCATCAGGTGCCTCCATGCTGTGATGGATCTGCGGGCGCTCCAGTACACCCGCTGCCTGGCATCATACCGCATTTTGCGCAGGTGCAACACCGGCTTCAATGCCGCTGCGCTTGACCATCCCAGCCGATAATGCTACGGTATGTGCCATGTTGATCTTTCGCCCAATCGATACCGCCGCGATCGCTGAGATCCTCACCTGGCGCTACCCGCCGCCCTATGATCGCTATCACCTGATCATCCCTCCCGATCAGGTAGCACAGGTGACGCACTACTTTCTTGATCCGCTGTACGCCTATCATCGTATCGATGATGAAAACGGCAGTCTGGTGGCATTCTGCTGTTTTGGGATTGATGCACAGGTGGCAGGTGGTGATTACCGCAGCGACGCGCTTGACCTTGGCCTGGGGGTGCGGCCGGATCTGGTGGGGCGAGGGCAAGGCAAAGTGTATACTGCTGCGGTGATCGACTTCGCCCGCACGACATTTTGCCCGCCTGCGCTGCGGGTGACGATCGCGGCATTCAATGAACGTGCCCAACGTGCCTGGGTCGCCAACGGTATGCAGCTCGTCAGCCGGTTTAGTGCGGTCGATGGTCTGCCGTTTGTCATTCTTCAGGCGGTGTGTCGGTAAGGAATACGCATGCTTTATCTGGTTGCAACGCCGATTGGGAACCTGAACGATATCACGCTGCGCGCCCTCGACACACTGCGCAGTGTCGATTATATCGCCAGCGAAGATACGCGCCATACCGGGATTCTGCTGAAACATTTCGAGATCAAAAAGCCACAGATCGCCTTTCACGAACATAACGAACGCCAGGCCGGCGAACGAATCCTGCAACTGCTGCGCCAGGGGAAGTCGGTCGCGCTGGTGAGCGATGCCGGCACCCCCGGGATTGCTGATCCCGGCTTTACGCTGGTGCGCCAGGCGATCAGCGAAGATCTGCCGTTTACCCTGATCCCCGGGCCAACCGCCTTTGTCATGGCGCTGGTGCTCTCGGGGCTGGCGGTGCATAGCTTTACCTTTCGCGGGTTTCCACCCCGCAAACCCGGCCCGCGCCGCCGCTTTCTGGCCGTCGATGCCGCCGCACCCCATACACTGATCTACTACGAAAGCCCCTACCGTATCGCCGCCCTGTTGCGTGATGCCATCGCTGTGTTTGGCGATCGCCCGGCAGTGCTCGCCAATGATCTGACCAAACTGTTTGAAGCGGTGGATCGCGGCACCCTCAGCGAACTGCTCGAACGGGTCGAAAGCGGCAAACTGCGCGGCGAGTATGTGCTGCTGATCGCCGGCACCGCAGCGCACGACATCAGCATGTAATCTTACTGCTGCCGGTCTTCCCCGCCATACCGTTTATACTGGCGAAAGATACGACATACCTACGGAGGTTTACTACCAATGGTCTCACGACGTCGTGCACTGGGGGCGCTGGGTGCTGCCGGTGCAGCTCTGATACTCGGCACGCAGGCGCGAGCGATTGCCGAACTGCATCACAAACAGTATCTGCCGTCGCTGCAGCATGCTCCGCCGCCGACGGCCACCCCCCCCCTCACCATCCCGCCGACGGTGAATCCATTATGCCCAACGCCGCCACCGCCGGCGATCGACGCGCCGATCCTCGGCCCGGCGTCGGGCACTGCCGAACAGGCATTGGCATGGCTTGCACCGCGTGCCGATCCGGATTACACCGATTTTGATCTGACCGTCATCATCGAAGGGTATCGCAGCATCGGCGAGTCGGTCGGAATGGACTGGTTCCTGGCACTGGCGCAGAATGCCCACGAAACCGGCAGCCTGACAAGCTTCTGGAGCCAGCGCCCGCAGCGCAACCCGGCCGGGCTGGGTGTGACCGGCGCCCCCTGTGATCCGAACAAGCCGCCGGTGGCGCCCAATGTGTGTGCCTATAACTATCAGCGCACCCGCTGGGAGATCGGTATCAGCTTTCCGAGCTGGGTCGATGATGCCATCCCGGCCCACCTTGGCCGGCTGTTAGCCTATGCACTGACCGATGCGCAGGCTACGCCGGCACAACTGGCCCTCATCCAGAAGGCGCTCAGTTATCGCGGGCTTTCGGCCAGCCTGCGTGGCGTGGCACCGACAATTATCGGCTTGAACGGCAAATGGGCCGTACCCGGCTGCGCCTATGGCCAGACGATCATTTCGCTCCGTGATCGCATGAACGGCTCGAAGGCGGTAGATCCCACGGCTCCGCCGCTGCTCCCCGGCGACGAAGACGGCGATACCATGCCTGAGTGGGGGTAAGCGAGGCCGGCCCGGATCGATGCGCCATGTCGTTGCGGCTACCCCGCAGCGGCATGGCGCATTTGCATGTCGGCCCACTGCTTGCTACAATGGGCGGCCGGTGAAGCAGAGGGAGCAGTGCATGACAGAAACACTACGGGCCGAGCTTGTTGATCTGACAACCCGGCTCATGGCGTTTGAATCGATCGAGGCACGGCCGGATCAACTGACCGCCGTGATCGATTACGCCGAAGCGTACATCCGTACCAGCCCGGGTGTCTTTGTGCATCGCGTCGAGCGCAACCGCCGCCCGTCGCTCATGGTGACGCTCCGTGATACGCACACACCGGCGGTGATCTACAATGCCCATCTGGATGTGGTGCCGGCACGGCCCGATCAGTATATCGCCCAGGTGCGCGACGGCCGGATCTATGGCCGTGGCAGCCAGGATATGAAAGGTGCTGCGGCGGTCTACCTGCGGCTATTGCGCGATCTGGCCGCACTCGATACCCCGCCCGATGTCGGCTTTCAGTTCGTCAGCGACGAAGAGATTGGCGGGCTCGATGGAACCGGCCTGCTGCTTGAGCAGGGCTGGCGTTGTGGCCTGTTTGTTGCCGGTGAGCCGACCGATCTGCAGATCTGTTATGCACAGAAGGGGATCATGCGCGTCGATATCGTTGTGCCGGGTCGCCCGGCGCATGGATCACGCCCGTGGGAAGGGCGCAATGCAATTGCCACCCTGCGCGACGGCCTGATCGCGCTCGAACAGCGCTTCCCGACCCCTGATGAACCGGCCTGGATGACAACCGTCGTTCCAACAATCGTCAGTGGCGGCACGGCAGAGAACCGGCTTCCCGAAGAGGTTCGGCTCCGGCTTGATATTCGTTTCATCGCCGAAGATTCGCCGACCATGATCATCGCCGCGCTCCACGACTGTTTCCCGCAGGCGGCAATCATCGGCGACCCGATCGAGGGTGGCCTGTTAAATACCGATATTCACAACCCGGCAGTACAACAACTGGCTACCACCGTCGCGGATGTCACCGGTACACCGGCCGGATTCTACCGCGAACACTATGGCTCTGATGCGCGTTTCTACAGCGATGCCGGCATCCCCTCCGTCTGCTGCGGGCCGACCGGTGCCGGGCTGCACTCCGACGAGGAGTGGGTCGATATTGCGAGCCTCGTCCAGTTTTATGCAATCTCGCGCCGGCTCGTCGGCGCGTAGTTGCCTATCCTAAGGAAGGATACCAGGAGTTCATGCGACGTCTGCTCTTCCCTGCGCTGTTGATCGGCGCCCTGTTGCTTGCCGCCTGTGGCGGCGGTTCGGTTGAAGTTCCGGCACCGCCGGCTTCGCAGCCCTATACCCCTGATACCAGCACCGATGTCGGCCGGCTGATCAGTACCTGGCAGACGGTGGCGTGGGCCGAAATGGAGAAGGATGCCGTCAAGCCGGAGACGAAAGAGGAAGCGATCTACCGTTCGACCGCCAGCCTGGAAGAGATTGCGGCGTTCTATGACGATCTGGTCGAAACAGGCG
>CALLZL010000033.1 GCA_937859575.1 uncultured Chloroflexota bacterium | reverse complement strand
CGCGCTACCTCCCATGGGCCCCGCCGCCCAAGCGACGTCCCCATCGGCCCAAGCTTGACCCGGCGGGTTTTGAGCGCAACCGCCGCCAGCGCTACCCATGGGTCGGTCAATGGGTGCATCGGCACCTTCGGCTCATAGGGGCTGAAGTAGATGAAATGATCCCAGAGGAAGAAGCCATCCCAGCCGGCCTGCTCGGCTTCGACCGCCAGATCCGAGAGGGTGTTCGGGTCGCTGTATGGGCCGATTGGTGGTAGGGTTACTGCATATTTCATGTGCGGCTCGCTTCTGCTATACCAGCCGACGCATAACGGCGCACCCGCAGATCGGCCTGTTCCTTATGGCCCATAAACCCCTCGATCTCACACAACCGTGCGCAGTATTCGCCGATCATGCGGCTCGCTTCAGCGGTACACTCCTGATAGGTGACGGTCTTGATGAATTTGCCGACCCACAGGCCGCCGGTGTAACGCGCCGCCCGTTTCGTCGGCAGGGTATGGTTGGTGCCGATCACCTTGTCGCCATACGCAACGTTGGTCTCTTTGCCGAGGAATAACGCACCGTAGTTCTTCAGATGCTCAAGAAAATAGCGCGGGTTGGCCGTCAGCACCTCGACATGCTCACAGGCGATCCGGTCGGCTTCAGCAACCATGTCGGCCAGGCTCTCCACCAGAATAATCTCACCATAGTCGCGCCACGCCTGCCCGGCAATCGCCGCCGTCGGCAGGGTGCGCAACTGGCGTTCGACCTCCGCCGGAACAGCCGCCGCCAGCGCCTGGCTGGTCGTCAGCAAGATGGCGGGCGATGTCGGCCCATGCTCGGCCTGCCCCAGCAGATCGGTCACGACCAGCTCAACATCGGCGGTTTCGTCGGCGATCACGAGGATTTCGGTTGGCCCGGCAAGCAGATCAATGCCGACCTGCCCGAACAGCTGGCGTTTGGCTTCGGCAACGAACGCATTTCCAGGGCCGACGATCATATCAACCGGGGCCATGCTTTCGGTTCCCAGCGCCATCGCAGCAACCGCCTGAACACCGCCAAGAATGTAGATTTCGTCTGCGCCGGCCAGCGCCATGGCGGCGATTGTTGCCGCCGGGGGCCTGCCGTTGCTCGGCGGAGTACAGGCAACAACGCGCCGAACCCCGGCGACTTTGGCGGTCAGCACCGTCATGTGCGCCGATGCGACCATCGGGTAACGCCCGCCGGGCACATAACAGCCGACACTATCGAGCGGGATATTTTTGTGGCCCAGTATTACACCCGGCAGTGTCTCGATCTCGATATCGCGCAGGGCTTTGCGCTGTTCTTGCGCGAAGTGGCGTATTTGCGCCTGCGCAAACCGGATATCGTCGATCACCTGTGCCGGCAGGCCGGTAATCAGGTCGTCGATTTCAGCCTGCGAAAGCCGGAAGGTTTCCGGCGACCACTGATCGAAACGAGCCGAGAGATCGCGTACTGCCGCCTCGCCGCGCCGGCGAATATCATCCAGAATACCTTCGACTGTCGCCTTGACGGCGTGGTCGGCAGCGACGGCTTCCGATCCCGCCACACGTTGCTTCAGATAGCGTGCCATGCGCTTGACCTCCGTTATCTATGTTGCCATGACAATCACGTTGCGGATGGCCTCACCCCGCCTGACAATCGCAATCGCCTCGTTGATCTGGTCAAGCGGAAAGGTGCCGCTGATCAGTTCATCGAGCTTCAGCCGGCCCTGCGCGTACAGGTCGGCCAGCTGGGGAAACGCAACATGCAGGCGCGTTGAGCCGAGAAAGCTGCCGATAATGCGCCCTTCGGTGCGTGCGATGCGGTTTGCCGGGATCGGCACGACCGCCCCATCCGGCACAAGGCCGATCAGCACGGTGGTTCCACGCTTGCGGATCATGTCGAACCCCTGTGTGATGGCATGCACATTGCCGACCGTCAGAAAGACATACTCCGCGCCGCGCCCATCGGTCAGCTCTTTCACAAACCGCACTGCATCATCTTGCCGTGGATTGACGGTATGGGTAGCCCCGAATGCACGCGCCGTGGCAAGCTTGTCGTCGAGCAGGTCGATCGCCACAATATGCCGCGCACCGGCAATGCGCGCCGCCTGCACGACATTGATGCCAACCCCCCCCAGGCCGATCACGACCACGCTACTGCCGACTTCGACCTGTGCAGTGTGAATGACGGCACCGACACCGGTAATGACGCCACAGCCAACCAGTGCCGCCGCTTCCAGCGGCATCGCCTCCGGCACCGGCACCACCTGCGACTGATCGACAAGCGCGTATTCCGCCCAACCGGCAACCCGCATGCCGCGCCGGATCGGGTGCCCGTTGCGATCATGGATGCGTGCCTCGGTGTCGAGAATATGGGCGGTCACACATAAACTGGGTAGGCCGGAGCCGCAGTAGTAGCAGCGCCCGCACGACCGCCAGAGCCCGGCTGCCACCCGATCCCCCGGCGTTACATGAGTCACGCCGGCACCAACCTCCGCGACATACCCGGCGACTTCGTGGCCGAGTATGACCGGCAGCGACTGCTTTTCGTCACCCGTGACGACATTGACGTCCGAGTGGCAGATGCCGCTCGCCACAACATGAATCAGCACTTCACCCACCTGCGGCGGCCCGATAGTGACCTCTTCGATCACTAACGGCTGGTTGGGTGCATGGAGAATAGCGGCCTGCATGCGTCGCGACATTGGATCATGCCCTCTGATGATAGTTCGATCATGGCTGCATAACAGACTGATTGATATCGGTGCATCCGATCTGGTACCGCGCATCATAATCGAGCGATCTGAAATTGTCAAACAGATTCTGATTGGTATTGGTCAATATTGCTGCAATTCTGAGCGATTTAGGCGGAAATAACATCAATTTCAGGCGTATTATGACTGGAATTGATTGAAATCTGCTTGACACAGTGATCGAACCATGCTATGTTGAGTAGCGGCAGCAAGGTGCAGGAGACACAATCATGAACAAATATCTGCGGCGCGATCGGGTGCTCGCCTATATTCGTGAAAACCAGCATGTCACCGTAGCACAAATCTGCGACATTCTTTCCGTAAGTGAGGCGACCGCGCGGCGCATCCTGAACGAGTTATCGGCCGCAACCGAGATCGAGCGGGTGCGCGGCGGCGCGATTGCCATCCAGAGCGGCGTGCCGGAGCGTGACACCCAATTGCATGCGCATGCCCAAGAGCACGAGAAGCAACAGATCGGCAAAGCCGCCGCCGAACTGGTACAGGATGGCGACACGGTCTTTCTGGGCAGCGGAACCACCGTGCTGGAGGTTGCGTACCATCTGCGCGAGCGGCGCAACCTGACCGTGATGACCAATTCGGTTCCGATCATCGAGCTCTTGAAGGATAAGCCCAACATCATGCTGTTTGGGCTGGGCGGCATTCTCTGGCACCGCGAACAGTCGTTTATCGGGCATATCACCGAGCAGGCGCTCTCGCAACTGCATGCCGACAAAGTGATCACCGGTATTCGGGCCATCAGCACCGAGAAGGGGCTATCGAACCGTGACCCGATGTGTACCCCGACCGAGCGTGCCATTCTTGCCATTGGTGATCAGGTGATCATCGTGGCCGATCACACCAAGTGCAATACCGTCGATATGGCTTTTGTCGCCCCACTCAGCGCCATTCACACCCTGATAACCGATGCCGCCGCACCTGCCGATTTTGTCGCCACGCTCAGATCACAGGGTATTACAGTCATCCAGGCGGCATGACTGCCCAATCCACACCGGCTGACACGCGTGCCGACACGCAACCATTCTGGAGGGAGATTATGGAGTATCGCTTCTTAGGCAAAACCGGGCTGCGTGTAAGTGAGCTTTGCCTGGGTGCAATGTATTTCGGCAAAGAGAACTCCGAGCAGGAAAGCCACCTGTTTATGGACACCTACATCGAGGCGGGTGGCACCTTGAGCGACCCCGCCGACGTGTACGACATGGGTGGCTCCGAAAGCGTAGTCGGCCGCTGGCTACAGCACAAACCGCGCCAGGATATCATCCTCGCGACGAAAGTCCGTTACCCGATGGGCAGTGGCCCCAACGATGCCGGCGTGAGCCGCAAGCATATCATCGACGGCCTCGAAGCAAGCCTGCGCCGCCTGCAAACCGACTATATCGACCTGTATCAGGTACACTGCTGGGATTCGATCACGCCGCTTGAAGAGACCCTGAGCACACTCGACAATCTGGTCAAGAGCGGCAAGGTTCGCTATATCGGCGCGAGCAACCATACCGGCTGGCAGCTCCAGAAAGCGATCGACCTCAGCCGCCATCGCGGTTGGGAGCCGTATATCAGCCTCCAGCCGCAGTACAATCTGCTGACGCGCGCCACCGAATACGAGCTGATCCCGGTCTGTATCAACGAAGGGCTGGGCATCATGCCCTGGAGCCCGTTGCGGGGCGGCTGGCTGAGCGGCAAATACCGCCGTGGCATGCAGGCACCACCGAGTGGGTCGCGGATCGAAGCCGCCACCATCAAAGGGCGTGGCGAAGCGTGGGACAACTACAACAACGAAGCCACCTGGCGGGTCATCGATGTACTGCTGGCAGTTGCGGAAGAGATCGGCAAGAGCCCATCGCAGGTAGCGTTGAACTGGCTGCTCCAGCGGCCGGGGGTCACGGCACCCATCCTGGGGCCACGCACGCTCGAACAGCTCCAGGAGAATATCGCAGCCTCCGGCTGGGCGCTGAGTGCCGCGCAGATGGCACGGCTCAATGAAGCGAGTGATTTCGGGCTACCATCGCCATATGGCGAGATCGCGCGTGGCCAGCGCCGCCGCTAGCGGTGTGGCACCGCCCTCGATCCGGCCAATCTGCGACTTACCGGGCAGCCGGCAAGTCGCAGCCCGCCGCACAGCTGCCATTCCGAGCCGCACCGGTAGCTTCGAGCAACTTCAAGCGGGAATCATTGCCAACGCTTGCTCAAGGCTGAGGGCAGCGCCAGCGCTCCATGTCGCATCAGCGGCGGTACCAAGCGCCCGGCGTGCCGGCGCGAGCGCGGTGTCGAGCCGCTCCTGATCGGCTGGAGGTAGCGGTGCGCCCAACGTAATGCGTGCGGCGGCGGCGGCGGCCACAAGGCGCAGCGCCATATCGGATCTATTTTGTAACGCCAGCATCCAGCCAACATCCTCAAGTAACTGGATCAGCATCCAGCGATCGCCGAGGCGCTGGTTGATCTGCAGGCTCTCACGGTAGAGCGTGAGTGCCTGGGGGTATTCCCCCTTGGTGCGCCGCAGGTTTGCCAATGTGTGCAGTGCGGTTGCCAATGCCGATGGATCGCCGATCTGCCGCTGTAGCCCGAGCGCCTCTTCGAGGCTGGCGGCTGCGAGTTCGTACTCCTGCTGGTCGGTAGCGAACATACCAAGATTGTTGAGTGAGTTGGCGATCATCCAGGGATTGCCCAGGCCACGCCGGATGGCAAGGCTCTCCTCCTGTAGTGCACGCGCCGTTGCCAGATCCCCCTGGTAGGATGCGACAATGCTCATGTTGTTGAGCACATTAGACACATTTGGCAGATCACCAAGCATACGCCGCAGTGCCAGGCTCGTGCGGTAGCGCTCCTGTGCTGCGGCGTAATCCCCCTGCTGCACGGCCAGTGTTCCGGCACAGATCAGCGCCTTCGCCACAGCCGGCCGGTCGCCGAATTGGATCGCCAGCACCTCGGCTCGCGTATAGCACTCCTGCGCCGAGGCGTAATCTCCCTGGCGTCGCCGGACTTCGCCAATTGCAATCTCTGCCTGCGCCTGGCTTCCACCATCGCCGAACTGTTGCGCGAGTAGTAATGCCTGCTGCGCCTGCTGCTCGGCATCCGCCCAGCGGCCGGTCGTTTCGAACACCTGGCCGAGTTTGAGCAACACCGGCGTACGCTCAGTATCCCCCAGCAGCGGCAAAACCCGCTGATAGTAGTTGATCGCTGCGCCATTGGCATACGCCGCCTGCGCAGCCTCGCCGGCACGCAACAGATATTCGCGCTGCTTCTCGGTGTTGTCGCTGTGGTCGAAATGGTAGGCGAGCAGGTCGAGGTGCTGTTCGAGCACCTCGGCATAGACCCGCTCCATATATTGCCCGATCTGATTGTGTAGCATGGCGCGTGTCGCGAAGGGCAGGGTCTCGTAGGCCACCTCCTGGGTGAGGATATGCTTGAATAGGTAGGCTAGCTCAGGGTCAGGTGTGTCGAGGGGGGTCAGTTCGAGATTGCTGAGGATATCAAGGTCGTGGCGTATATGCTCCTGGTTGCCGAACTGGTTATACACACCCCACAGGATTGCGACGCGGAAGAGGCGGCCAATCACACTCGCCACTTTGAGCAGGGTCTTCTGGTTTTCGCTAAGCTGGTCGATCCGACTGAGAATCAGACTGTAGAGACTGGTGGGCAATTCAATCTGTTGCAGTACGTCTGGCTGCTGCGGATCGATGCCCCGGTCGCGCAGATAGTTGAGCAGTTCCTCGATATAGAATGGGTTCCCCTGGGCGCGGGCACCGATCTGTTCGGTCAATCCCGGCTGTACAGTTGCGCCCACGCCATAGAGTTGGCCAAGTTTGGCGGCGATAAGTTGCGCGATCTCATCCTCCGGCAGGTGGGCCAGTGTGACTTCAGTAAAGTGCGGCAGTTGCACGATGCGCAGTGCTGCCCGCTGTAACAGCTCAGGTGGGCGGTAGGCGAGTATGATCAGCACCGGCATATCGGCCACTGCACGCCCGATCACATCAAGCAACTCGTGCGAGAGCGGGTCAAGCCAATGACAATCCTCCAGCACCAGCAGCAGCGGCATCTCGCGTGACCGCATGCGCAGACAGTCGACCAACAGTGCGGCAAGTGATTCCTTGCGCAACCGGGCATCGAAACTGGCCGTCAGTTCGGTGTCGGCAATCGCCAGGTTGAGCACAACACCGAGAAGCGGTAGGCGTGGCAGCAGCGCAGCATTGATCGAGGTCAGTTCGAGTGCCAGTGCGTGGATCTGCTGCTCGGGGGTGCCGGGGCCGACATTAAAGAATGCGCGCCAGATGTTCTGCCACACCAGATAGCTGGTGTTGGTGCCATAGGCCTGACACTCGCCGCCATAGGCGACGATCTGGCGCTGGTGGGCGAGGCGAATCACCTCCGCCATCAGGCGCGATTTGCCCATGCCGGCCTCGGCCGTAATACCAATGATCTGCCCACGCCCGCTGAGGGCGATCGTGATCTGCTGGTCGATCATTTGTAGTTCGGCTGCACGGCCAACCATTGGCAATGCATATAGTGGTTCGTGCAGCTTGATGTTACGACGCTCCTGCAGATCAAGAAGCCGAAAGACCGTCACCGGCTCTGATTTACCCTTGACGCTCAGTGGTGGTAGCTTGCCCCACACAAAGGTATCGCCAGTCGAACGACGCGCCGATTCACTTACATAGATCTGGCCAATTGGCGCGTGCTGCATGAGTCGCGCCGCCATATTGACATCATCACCCAACACACCATAGGTGCGGCGCGTATTACCACCGTACGCGCCGGTGCGCATACGCCCCTGGCTAATACCGATCTGCACACTATCGATTGCGGCATGTTCAGGTGGTATTCGCAGGAGTTCGTGCGCTGCGCTCACCGCACGTGTGGCATTATCTTCATAGGCAATTGGCGCGCCGAATGCAGCATACAGGTAGCTCCCCTTGTCGCCAATCGTCAACTGGAGCAGAAACCCGCCGTAGCGGTTGATGACACCCATCACCCAAGAGATATAAGCGTTGAGTGTGTTACCCGCCGCAGGATCAGCATCGTAGTCGATCCCACCGAAACGCAGAAAGAGCGCCGCCGCCGGCCGAAGCTCGGTCAGAAATTCGCCCATACCACTGCGCAGCCGCTCATACACCGGTGCCAACAACCAGGGGCGCACCTGCTCCTCCGTCAGGGCGACGGTGCCAAGCGGCGGCCAGGGGCGCTGTGTGGCTTGTATTGTGCGTTGTTCGAGTACGGCGAAACGCGCACCGCTCTCGTGATCAGTACGCCATGTGCGAACCTGAGCGGCGGTGCCCGGCGCGGCGGCACATGGCGCGCCGCTCACAATATCCCCCCCCTCGGCGGGGGGCTCCGCAACCGCCAACCGGGAGATCGTCTCGCCGGCAAGGGTATCGAACAACTGGATCTGCGGATCGCCGACGATGAAGCGCCTCACACTACCGACCGTGACGGCGACCTTGATCGCCAGGCTTACGACGCCGGTTCCGGGGAAGACGATCTGGGCGAACTGCTGCATTGCCTGCTGGATCGCCAGGGCGCATGCGACTGCCCGCTGGGCGGCGTCGATCGGGGCATGTTCCAGCTCGCCGAACCAGCATGTGATCGCATCGCCACTGAAGCCGATGACACTACCACCATAGCGGTCGGTCTCGGCGATCAGCGCATTGTAGACCGTGTTCAGCTGGCGGGGCAACTCCTCGGCACCACGTTGCGCGCCAAGCGCACGCACCAGCGCCTCGGTGAGCGGCGTGAATCCCGAGATGTCGGCGAAGAGTGCAGCACCACTGCTGCGCTCGGGCAGATCGACGCCCTGCGCATGCGCAAGGCGTCGATCAGTGGGCAGATAAGCAATCAGCGACTCCATGCCGCTCCTTTGCGATATCTCGCGAGTTGATGCGCATTCAGCAGAACTTCGTACACTCTAAACCCTTCGCAGCCAGTGAGCTTACTTCACAAACTTGAAGTTTGCCCGATAGATCTGGCCGTCGATCAGCTTTACCACCAATTGGCGGCATGTACCACTCCACGATTTTTCTGTCTTCCAGACATACGTGTAGCGTCCACTCGCCATATCGTAGCTCAGGCTACTGCTTCCTGCCGTGCCTGTCTCCTCGACGATATCAACCGGTGCCAGGGAGCTACAGGTGATGATGATTGATGCAGGAGAGCCGGCGGCAAAGATGTTCATGCCCTGGTAGCCATCCAGGCTGAACTTGATTGGAATAGACCGGCCCGCGCTCACCTGATTAAGGGTCGGCAGGTTTTCGATCGGTTGGAAGAAGCCGGCGAAGTTGTAGATAACTCGGTATGCAGTACTCACCGTCTGCACATTGCCGGCTGTGTCCGCTGCTGTTGCCGTGTAGATATAGCTGCCGACATTACTGGTCGTTCCGCCGCTGAGCGTGCCATGACACGGTGCAGCGAGGCCGGAACCGCTGTCGCTCGCCGTGCAACTCGGGCTCGGCACTGCGCCGAGCAGGTAGATCGCGCCATCGGTGATCCCACCGATCGTAATCATCGGCGCGGTCGCATCACGTTTGATCGTTACCGACTCGCTAGCGGTACCACCACTGCTGGTGGCGCTGCATGTAAGGGTTGTGCCGGATGTATCGCTGGTGATGCTGATATCGCCACAGCCACTTGTGCTGGTGACGGGCGACTCATTGTCGGTTATGTTCCAATGCACACTCACATCGCTGGTATACCAATCGTTCTGCCCCGGAGTACCGGTCACCGTCGGCATAATCGCCGGGGCGGTGGTGTCGGCAGATGTGTTGCTGATCGTCAGCCCTCGGGTTCCGGATGATCCGGTGTAGAAAGCGTTGCTGATGCTGATCGTCGTCGTGCCGAGTATGACATCCTGCCCGAAGGAGGCATTGACGGTATAACTGCCACTCGGCAGATCCACCGCGCCAAGCCGTGCTACCCCTGATACGTTTGTCACCTGGCGCACGCTGTAACTGCCACCAAAACCGCTCACAACGAAGAAAACTGACTGGAAGGCGAGTGGTCGCTGCTGCGCATCGCGCAGTGTTGCCGTGACCGTGCTCTCGTCACCCGGCGCAATTGTTGTTGCGGTCGCATTCACGGTTAGGGTCGTCGGCTGCTTGCTCAGTATAATCGCCGCTGCATCACCGGCACTTGCCAGTGCGGATCCGCCGAAGGCCGCTGAGCCGGCAAACGCCGCCTGAATGCTATAGGTTCCGGGTGCATCCACAAGGGAGGTTGTGACACTGGCGATACCGTTGTTATTGGTGATGCCGCTGAGCTTCTGGCTGCCGACACTGAAGCTTACCGTCTCACCGGCAACCGGGATGCCGTCGCTCGTCAATTCCGCTTGCAGGGTGACACTGTCGAGATACTCGCCACTGTTTGGCGGCGAGAGGAGTATCAGTGTTGTCGGTGTTGGTGGTGCACTGTTTGGTGTCGTTGACGATCTGGCCGGTGCACCGGGATCGATTCCTGGTGTGTAGTAGCCGCCGAAATTCGTCTGGAGATTCACCTGACCACTACCGCCGGCAGCCTGAACGATATAGCGCAGATCGGCTGCATCACTATTCCCCAGATTGAGCGTACCCGTCCACAGGGTCGAATCGATCGAATCTTGTACCAGGTCGATCGACTGCCACTGACCGGCAAAAATACCGCTGCCGGTATAGGTAACCCACACCGCCTGGGTTCCACCCAGCTCCGTATCGGCAGTGACGTTGATGCGGAAGGTGACATTACTTCCCTCGGTACTCGCCGAGACATAGGCGATCGACGGTGGCGCTGCCAGTGCTGCATTACCAAGTTGATCACTATAGAACAGCCGCACATCCAGTGTGTCAAAGACGCGGAGTGTGCCAGTGGCTGAGTTGGGCGCACTTGATTGATACTGTGCGGCGGTGAGCATCAGCCGCGTCGCACCGTCGGCGTCGCTGAGCAGATCGTAGTAATTGACCGACCAGGGCTTCTCGGGGTAGAAATTGTCCGAGAGAAAGGTCGGGTGGATACCGGCAAACTCGGTGGCCGGTACGCTCGCGAGTGGCTGGATCCCTTCATTGTCGGTATATGCACCACCACGGAAGCCGACGCCACGCAGTACATACCCCGGCGCGCTGATCGGCGCGCTGATATTCACAATTTCGAGTGGCAGGATCGGCTCACCGGGTCGGGTCGTCACACGCCCTTCTGGCCCGGTAGCGTAGGTTGTCGTTACGCTGGTATTGTTGATCACATCGGTGAGTGTGCGTGAGAACAGGTTCACGGTTGGATCGAGGCTCAGGTCGGCAGTGCGCAGATCGAGCCCGCTCGCTGCGCCCGGCCCATCCGGCACGGTCGTGATCGTCGTGACGATACTCGAATTGGTTGGACGGACGATCCGCTCGCCCGGCATATCGACACTCAGCATCGGTAGGCCGAAGAGTGCTGAGACGATGATTGTCTTCTTGAAGACCCCATCAATCTCAACGGCAGTGTCATTCATATAGTTGCGCTTGGCCGCCATGAGTGCCTGGCCAATGGCAACCGGGCCGGTGCCGTCGGTATTGGGGCCGGTACGCAACTCGCGGGCAAACTCGAGATAGAGCCGCTCACCATACTCGGTCAGATCACTATCGCCATACTGGTAGCCGGTGCCGGCAATCAGCGCGGCACCGCGCTGCGCAAAGGCCTGTGGCCAATCCGGCTCGGACGTCAACCCTGGCACAATATGTGTATCGACCTGGTTGTACCCTGCGTGGCAGCCGGCGCTGAAGATGATCGTATTGGCGTAGTCGGTCGTCGTGGCGACGATCTCGCTCGCCGCGACTCCGGTGGCGTAGTCGGCGGCTTCGGCACGGCTCGACGTGAAGTGCCCCGCCAGATAGATCAGGTCGTGGCGCACGCCGGTCAGCTTTGCCTGCAAGTCGGCACCAGTCCAGGCGAGCGGATTACCAGGAGCAATATCGGCTGCGATCAGCAGGTCGTCATCAACGGCTCCACCTGTGCCGAGGCCGGCAGCAAGTTCATCAGCGACGATGCGCGACCCATCTTCGAGGAAGCCATAGCTTGTCACTAGTGCGCGGGTTGGCGGGGTGACGCGGGTGCCGGTTCCCGCCACAGTGCCGTTCAGGTAGGTATTGACAACAATAGTAGCATCGGCGGCAGTTTCGACAAGCCGGCCAACCGCCAGATCGGGAATGGGTAGCGTGCTGGAGCCAAGCGAGACCTCGGTGCGTGCGCCATAGGCATCCTGCCCGAGCATGTAGTCGAGGCGCAGGCTGGCCTGCGAATGGTTATTGTCGAGCACCGGTGGCTGGTAATCCGACTCTTTCGACACTTCGGCCGGATCCGGGTAGCGGAAGAAAGGGAAGACATCGTCATTGCCAACCAGCACCACATACTCAAGCGGATTGCCGGCAGCACGGTAGGCAGCAACGAAATCCCTGGTCGATGCGGCGACCAGGTTCTGGGCAAAGGGGCATGATGTATTGGCATCGGCTTCGCCACGCGCGTCGATGATCCGTATATCACTGCCCACATCCACGACTACGCCGGCGACTTCGCTGCGCGCAGCGAGTTGGGCGAGGCTGTTGTTCAGGGCTGCCTTTTCGGCGGCGCTACCGACCATCCGCGCCATATCGGTCAAAATGATCGTGCGATAGTCGCCATCGGTGGCGTTGATCGCACGATTGGCGAGGTTCGGGTTGACACCGCCACACTGCCCGGCAAGCAGCGTTGTGTTCAGGGTAAATGGCGTGAGTGGATCGTAGATGCCATTGCGCCCACGCACACTAATATAGTAGTTGCCGGTGTTCATCCAGGTATCAAGGATGACCTGCTCATTCGATGTGCCTTCAAAAGCCGAGAAGCCCACCACGCTCTGGACTTGCGCATTCGAGAACGCCGCCGGGTTGCTGAACGCCGCCGGGTTGCTGAACGCCGCCGGGTTGCTG
>CALLZL010000032.1 GCA_937859575.1 uncultured Chloroflexota bacterium | reverse complement strand
CCCAATCCATTTGTCGTAACCATCTTCGAGCATATGGTACCGCCCATGGGCCCAACTTTAGAAACTCTCCCAACTCTGAATTGTCTGCGCATCTTCAAGCGTTACTAGTATGCCCGCCTCCACAGCACGGCGTATTTCTCGTAGTTCCTCGACGAGGCTACCCCAACTGGTCGGTCGCCCGCTCGATGATCGTTGCTCATATAAGGCATCAAGTTCACGGATTTTTTCATCCGTGATTTTGTATGCTTGCACGGGAAGGAGTATCTCGATGCCACTTTCTTGGATGGCCTGTGCGAAATTTTCCTTCGTTTCGAGCATTTTAGTAAGAAATGCTTCTTCAAAGCTAAATAATGGGGTTGACCATCCTTGTTGTTTTGCCCAGCTTCGTAATGTGCGCTCATTCGGCCACTTGATTTGCATCCGGTCGTGACGATGCGCTTCTCTGGCAAAACCGTGATCTTCAGCTGTAGCTGCCCGGAGTGCCCAGGCGGGTATTGTTTTGTTCATATCAAACCCCCTTCGTGATAAAAAGGAAGTGAACGAGCATCGCTACAAGTATATACCAAAGCTTACTGGTTGATACCCGCTTCGTCTATCTGGCAGGGTTGCTCTGTTCTTCGCAGGGCTGTGTGGCCGCCAACCACCCTGCCGCGTCGCGGCGCCGCAGCGAACGTGCATTATTATCGGAGATTCGCGGGCGGCACGCCCGCCACACGCCAAGCATGTGGCATCCATTCGTCACGAAAACGCAGCAGGCCTGCTTCCGGCTCTAGGGCTACGTCAAAGTCACCTCCGGTGGGGGTTCGGGGGCGGCGAAGCCGCCCCCGAATATTCTTTTCTGGGTGTTTCTGGCGGCGAAGCCGCCAGAAACACCCAGAAAACAGAGTTTGAGGCGGAGCCTCAAGGACTTTGACGACGCCCTACTTCCGGCTCATGCTGATCAACAACTAATACACTTAACTGCTATAATAGGTCGGTTTCCAGTCTGGCAAGTTGTAAGGTGGCGCATTCCAATGTCCGATGAGGAACAGCGTCTGGTGGCGGCTGCCCAGCATGGCGATATCGAGAGTTTCAATGCGCTGGTGCAGCTCTACGAAGGGCGTGTCTACAATCTGTGCTACCGGATGATCGGTGATGCCGATGGCGCGGCCGACACCACCCAGGAGGCGTTTTTTGCGGCGTATCGCCATCTGCAACGTTTCCGGGGCGGTTCGTTCCGCTCGTGGGTGCTGCGGATCGCGACAAACGCCTGTTATGATGTGTTGCGGGCGCGCAAACGCCGCCCGGTCGTATCGCTCGATGCCGTCGGCAGCAGCGATGATGAAAGTAGCCCGCTGCAGATCGCCGATAGCGGCGAGACACCCGACGAGTTTGCTCAGCGCCGTGAATTGGCACGCGCCATCCAACATGGTCTGGCATTGCTGCCGGAGGATCAGCGGGCTGCACTTATTCTGAGTGATATCGAAGGGTATTCCTACGATGAGATCGCGGAGGTGACAGACACCAACCTTGGTACTGTCAAATCGCGGATCAGCCGTGGGCGGCTTCGGCTGCGCGAAATCCTGCGTCAGGGGGAACTTCTGCCGTTGCGTTACCGTCATGAGGGGGACGGTGCCGGAGCGCCGACGGAAGGAAGAGACGGGTGAACACTGCACTACCACAACTGAATGATGACGATATTGAGTTGCTTTCGGCCTATATCGATAATGAGTTGAGCGCCGCCGATCGTGCACGGCTTGAGGTGCGACTGCAGGCTGAGCCACTGTTGCGTACCACCCTGGCCGAATTGCAGGCAACCGTAACCGCGTTGCAGTCGCTTGAGCCGCTGCGCCCGCCGCGCAGTTTTACGCTCGATCCGGCTGATGCCCGTGTGCGAAGCGCCGCCGGTGGCGTGTTGGTATGGTTGCGTAGTTTGCAGTTGGCCGGTGGTGTTGCGGCAATTGTTCTGGTGATGGCGCTGACGCTGACCTTGAGTGGCGGCGACATGGCCGGCGCGCCACTGCCGGCTGCAGCTCCTCAATTTGCCGAGGCACCGGCCGCAGCGCCGGCACCGACGATGGCTGCAGCCGCGCCGGCTACTGCCAACGAGCCGGGTATGGCAGCGGCAGAGGCGGTACCACTGCCGACAACCACGCCGGCACCTATGAATCTGGCTGCTGCGCCCGATGCGGCACCACTGCCGACCGCAACCGCCGAGATGATGATGTCGGTGGCAGCTGAGCCGACCGATGTTGCCGCTGCTGAGGCGGCACCCGAAATGGCTCGTGTGCAGGAAGATACCGCCGCAGGTGCACCGGCAGTCAAGGCACCGTCGGCCGACACCGATGGTGTAATGCCGCAGGTAGCGTCTCCCGATCCTCTTGAGCAGCAGGCACCGTCGGTTACGGCCACAGGCTGGTCGGTGCGGATGGTTGCACCAATTATTGCGCTTTTGGCGGCGCTAGTTGTGATCGCTGCGATTATCGCGACCATCCGGCAGCGTGCGAGGAATCGATGACCGAGGCATCACGGCAGAGCCAGCGGCGTTGGGTGCAGCCGGCGCTTGCGGGCATACTGTTTGTGGCGGCCAATGTGGCGCTCTATCTGGCATTGCAGACCGAACAGGGCGCTCGGTTTGTCGGCTCGCTCGGTGGCTATGCGTATCTGGGCGCATTTGTCGTCATGTTGGTCGCAAATGCAACCGTGGTTGTACCGGTACCCTGGCCCGGCATTCTGTTGCCGATTGCCCAGAATACCGATAACCTGGCTCTGGTCGTGTTTGCCAGCGCATTTGGTTCGGTGTTGGGCGAATCGGTTGCCTTCTTCGTTGGGCGTTCGGGGCGGGGAGTTGTTGCCGACACCCGCTTCTACCGATGGGTACAGCAGCAGCTAACCCACCCGTGGCGGGCATTTGCCGTCCTGTTTCTTCTTTCGGCACCACCCAACCCGCTTTTTGATGTGGCCGGCCTTACTGCCGGTGCTACCGGGTTGCCCTACTGGATGTTCTTTAGCGCGGTGCTCTTGGCGCGACTGGTGCGTTTTGCCGTGCTCCTAAGCATCGGCATACATCTGTTGTAGGGTGGATTGCTGTTTGCCCGGCTACCTGCGTTGCCCGCATGCCATCGTACAGCGGGCGGGATGTTTCCGCCGCGCTCCCGCCTCCGTGGCGTTACAGCCGCAGAAGAGCTCGAAAATGGTATAATAGGGCAGATTCGCACACAAGTGCTGAGGAGCATGATGAGCGCCGAACGTCTCGTCAATCCGGGATCCGGTGAAGAAGACCAGCAGGTTGAGAAAAGCCTGCGGCCGCGGCGTCTTGCCGAATTCATCGGCCAGGAGAAGGTCGTTGAGCAGTTGAAGATCGCGATCGCCGCTGCGCAGGGCCGTAGCGAGCCGCTCGATCACACGCTGCTGTATGGGCCGCCGGGCCTGGGGAAGACGAGTCTGGCCGGGGTACTGGCCAACGAGATGGGTGTCAATATCAAGCTGACATCCGGGCCGGCGATTGAGCGGGCCGGTGATCTGGCGGCGGTGCTCACCAATCTGCAGAAGGACGATATTCTGTTTATCGATGAGATCCACCGCCTGAATCGAGCGATTGAAGAGGTACTCTACCCGGCCATGGAGGATTTCGCGCTCGACATCATGGTTGGTAAAGGGCCAAGTGCGCGCAGCTTGCGCCTGAAATTGCCGCGCTTTACCGCAATCGGCGCGACGACGCGGCTGGCATTGTTGACATCGCCGCTGCGCGATCGTTTCGGCTCGGTCATGCGGCTGGAATTCTACAGCGACGACGCGCTCTTTGATATTGTGTTGCGTGCGGCACGCATACTCGGAGTCGAGACGACCGATGACGGCGCTCGTGAAATCGCTCGTCGTGCCCGTGGTACGCCGCGCATCGTCAACCGGTTGTTGCGCCGTGTCCGTGATTATGCCCAGGTTGTTGGTGGTGGAACAATTACCCTTGAAGTTGCCCGCGACTCACTGGCACGCCTTGAAATTGATGAACTTGGCCTCGACGAAAACGATCGCCGCCTGTTACGAGCCATTATCGAACTCTTCAATGGCGGGCCGGTCGGGCTCTCGACACTCGCCGCAGCACTGGCCGAAGAGGTCGATGCGATTGAGGATGTCTACGAGCCGTTTCTGCTACAGCTCGGCTTTCTGCAGCGCACCCCACGTGGCCGGATCGCAACCCGGCGCGCCTACGAACATCTTGGGCTGCCATATACCGAGCGTATCAACCCCGACGGCAGCGAGCAGGCACGCCTGTGGTGATTGCTGCGGCATACCCGCGCTTTGCGCGGAGCCGCTCAGCATGCCAGCCCGGCCGCCTCAAGAACGCATAAGCTCTCCCTGGCCAACAACATATCTTGACATCGTATAGCCGAACGGCTACTATAGTGCGGTAAAACGTCGATGGAGCAGAGTAGCGGTGCCCCCCGAGCCACAGAGAGCTGCTGATGCTGGGAAAGCAGCGCCCGGCCGCCGTGAAGACCCTCCGGAGTGTGTAGCCGAACAGCCGCTTGTTGGCTTAGTAAGCTCACCGGTTTGCCTCCGTTAGCAGGCGTGAGGCCGTAGCACCAGGTGCTGCGGCGAATTGCGGTGGCACCACGAGCCGGCCCTCCTCGTCCGCATGACGAGTGGGGGTCATTTTATTGCCCGCCGTACGGTGGGCGGCAAACGAGGTGTCATGCATGGAACGGATCTGGACAACCCAGCTCGGCAGCTATGCCGGGCAACGGGTGCGTATGGCGGGCTGGTTACACCGCCTGCGAACCCTCAGCCATGTCAGCTTTCTCATCCTGCGTGATGGGCAGGGCACGGCTCAGGTGGTGCTCGACGACCCGCTGTTGGCGGCACAGATGGCTGAGCTTCCAGCCGAAACGGTGCTTGAGATCAAAGGATTGGCGGTTGCCGAACCACAGGCTCCCGGTGGCGTAGAGGTGCATGATCCGGTGATTCGGGTAATTGCCGAGGCTGCCGAGCCGCCGCCGTTCGACCTGTACCGGCCGACACTCAAAGCGCAACTGCCGACAATTCTCGATAACGCGCCGTTGGCTCTGCGCCATCCACGGCAGCGCGCACTGTTTCGGCTCGCGGCAGCTTCGATGGCCGGTTTTCGTGCCACGCTCCAGGCGCAGGATTTTACCGAAATCCAGACCCCCAAACTGGTTGCTTCGGCAACCGAGGGTGGTGCCAACGTGTTTACCGTCGATTATTTCGGTCGATCGGCGTATCTGGCGCAGAGCCCACAGTTCTACAAGCAGATCATGGTCGGTATCTTCGAACGCGTCTTTGAGGTCGGCCCGGTCTTTCGTGCTGAGCCGCATGATACACCGCGCCATCTCAATGAATATGTATCGCTTGATGTCGAAATCGGCTTCATTGACGATCATACGACGGTGATGGCGCTGCTTGAGCAAGTGCTGGCCGGGATGCTCCAGGCCATCCGCGAGCAGGCCGCCGATGCACTGGCATTATTGCACCCGCGCCTGCCCGACAGTACGATCCCATTTCCACGCATTCACTTTCGTGATGCGCTCGAGATGATCAGCACTGCAATCGGTGAGGATGTGCGTGGGGAACCTGATCTGGCACCGGCGCATGAGCGCTGGCTCGGCGAATGGGCGCGGGCACAGTATGGCAGTGATTTCCTGTTTGTCTGGGGTTACCCGCTGGCGAAACGGCCGTTTTATACGCATCCTGACCCACAGCGCCCCGGTTACAGCAACGGGTTCGACCTGCTCTTCCGCGGCCTCGAACTTGTAACGGGCGGGCAGCGCTTACATCGCTACGACGATTACATGGCGGTGCTGGCGGCACGGAATCTGGATCCGGCGCCATTTCGCGAATATTTGCAGGCCTTTCGCCATGGCATGCCGCCGCATGGCGGGTTTGCGATTGGCCTCGAACGCTGGGTTGCACGCCTGATCGAGGCACCAAATATCCGTGAGACAACCCTCTTCCCACGAGATATGCAGCGCCTTACACCCTGAGCGATTCGATCGCTAGCATGCGTTACCGCGCATCCGAACGGGCGCAATGGCGAACTGAGCTGCCGCCGCCATCGTTCTGCCGGCATCAAGCACTACGACGGTACATGCGGCTGCAGGCGGCGGAGTTCACCGGCGGCGCCCATGCGTTCAAAGGCCCGGCGGGCAGTGGTGAGGTGCATGGCTGCGGCAGCGCTATCGCCTTGCTGGTTAAGGGCAACGCCATAGGCGGCGTGGGCACGCGCCAGTTCAAAACGGTTCTTGGTCTCGGTGAGCACCTGGATGCTCTCATCGAAGAGGGCAATGAATGGCTCACCGAGCCGGGCGGCAGCCGCGCCCTGCAGACGCAGGGCGATGCCGAGATCCTGCTTGCTGCCGATGGTGCGACTCAGGCGAGCGGCAAGCTCGGCATGTTCGTGCGCCTGGTTGGCGGCACCACGCAGCAGCGCAGCCTCGGCCAGCGCATTATGCGCTTCGGCGCGCAAGAGCTGGACATTCAGTGAATCGGCCTGGGCAAGGGTTCGTTCGGCTGCTTCGGTCGCCTCGGCAGCCTGGCCAAGTGCCGTCAGGGTCATGGCGATATTCATCAGGGCATTGGCAGCCTGGTGGGCGCTGCCAAGCGCCCGATTCAGCGCCAGCGCTTCTTCGTGGGCTTCAAGGGCCCGGTGATACGTGCCGCGACTATAGTAGACGATCCCAAGGGTGGTGAGCAGCTGTGCGGTTGTCTGCTGAGTGTTGAGTTCCCGTGAGAGTGCCAGCCCTTCGAGGCAGCGCGCCTCAGCTGCTTCGAGATCACCGAGGCTGAGCAGTGCATAGGCTTCGTTGCCGGAGGCATGCACCAGCGCGTAGCGCATGTTGATCTTCTGGGCCAGGTCGCGGGCAACGCGATAGTGTTCGATAGCCTGTTCGTACTCGCCCTGGAGTTGCCAGAGATAGCCAAGATTGTTGTGCGACGAGCTCATACCGGGCAGATCGTCGATTGCACTTCGCACGGCAAGGCTGCGCTCGAAGTGATGCCGCGAGCGCGGGTAATCGCCGCGCATGCCGTAAATTGCCCCAAGAGTGGTGTGCAGCCGCGCTTCGACAGCGTCGGCTTCGCTGGTGCGTTCACCAGTAGGAATATTCGCGAGGCCCGCTTCACAGGCGATGATCGCCAGATCATACTCGCCGCGGCGCTGCCGTACCAGGCCAATATCGGCGCTGATGAGCGAAATGGCGAGCGGTGAGATCCCGGCGACTCCGGATTGGGCAATGGTCATGGCGCGGTCGAGCTCTTCGAGCGCGGCTGCGAACTTACCTTGTTTTTCGAGTACGCTCCCGCGCTTCCGATGCGCCCGGCGGGCGATATCGGGCGTTACGCCAGGGGCGGCCAGTATCATGGCATGCTGCGCCAGCGCATCATCATAGCGGCCAACGGTGGCGTAGACTTCGCCAAGGGCATCGTGGGCAGCCCAGCTTTGTGGGTCATCTTCGGTGCCGGCCAGTGTTTCAAGCGCCCATGTATAGTACTGAACAGCTTCTTCATTGGCATACACACCACGTGCCGCATCACCGGCTTTGAGCAGATAGACGATCGCCCGATCGCGCCGGTCGCTCAGCCGGTAGTGATGGGCAAGCAGGCCGTAGTAGTCGTCGAGATCGGCCGCATAGCGTCGTTCGAGATACTCACCGATCTTGCCGTGTAGTTCGCGCCGCCGGGCGTAGAGCATACTCTGATAGGCGACCTCTTGCATAAGGGCATGGCGGAAGGCATGTACTCGCTCCGGCTCGGCTCGCTCGAAGACGGTGATTTCAGCTGCATCAAGCTGGGTGAAGTTGCGCAAGAGCGACTGAGCATCGGCTTCGTGGATCGACTGCATGACGCCGAATGGAATACGCTGACCGATCACCGAGGCGACACGCAACACGCCACGGCTCCCCGGATCGAGCCGATCAATACGCGAAAGCAGCAGGCCATTCAGGCTATCGGGCAGTTCGTCGATCAGGCTGGTGCCATTCCGCTGGCCGGCCTGCTCTTGTACGGCATGCAAGAGTTCGCCGAGGAAGAGCGGATTGCCGGCGGCGCGTTCGACGATCTGTTGCCGCAGGCCGGAGCTGAGGGCAGTATCACCGGCGAGAACCGTCAGCATGTCGTCGCTTTCGGGTGGCGAGAGTTCGCGCAGTTGCAGTTCGGTAGCGTGGTCGACACCATCGGGGATGAATGGTGTCGGGCGGTGGACACCGACGAGGAGGATGGGGCGGCCGCTGATTCGCGTGGTGACACGCCGCCATAGATCGAGCGAGATTGGGTCGGCCCAATGCAGATCTTCGAACAGCACCAGCAGCGGCCCGGCAGTGGCGGCATGCAGCAAGAGTTGTTCGAGAAGCCCAAAGCGCCGCATCTGACGCAACTGCGGATTCAAGCCACGAGTCAGCCAGTTGTCGTGGACATCAAGCCGCACCAGATCGGCAAGCAGCGGTAGCCATTCTTCGTTACCGTCACCAAGCAGCCGCAGCTGCGTGGCGAGCTTTTGCCGGCGGGCGGTTTCGCTATCGCCCGATACGATGCCACACACCTCTTTGAGCCATTCACCCCAGGCGGCATAGGGGATGCCGGCGGTATACGAGAAGCAAGCCGCCGGCAGGATGCGTACGCCCTGTTCGAGGGCCTCGGTCACGAGTGCGGCGGTCAGGCGGCTCTTGCCGATCCCGGCATCACCAATGATGCGGATGCTGCGGCCATCGCCGCTCAGGGCGGCGTGCATTTCATGACGAAGCCGGTCGAGTTCGGTATGGCGGCCGACAAGCGGCCCCATGGCGCGGTAACTTGCCAGCGCCGCGGCCAGTGTGTCGCGTTCGCCACGCAACAGATACAATGCCAGTGGCTCGGCCTTGCCGCGCAGGGTCGTCTGGCCACGACTCTCGCCGCTAACGCGTGCTTCGATTGCCCGCATAGTCTGTTCGCTACACCATACCTCGCCCCAGCCGGCGGTGCTCATAACACGTGCCGCCACATTGACGGCATCCCCCATGACGGTATACTCCTGGCGCGTGGTGCTACCAACATTACCGGCAAAGACGACGCCGAGATTAATGCCGATCCGCTGCCGGAGGGGTAGCGCAGCAGTGCCGATCTGGGCTGCAATGCGCCGGTTCACATCACCAAGCTGGTCGCGCATGGCAAGCGCCGCATGCGCTGCCCGTTCGGCATGATCTTCGTAGGCGGTTGGTGCGCCGAAGATCGCCACCAGTTTGACCCCTTCATCGGCGATGTCGAGCTTGTTAACCACACCGCCAAACTGTTCGATCGCCGTCTGCATGCGGGCGATGTAGGTCTGAATGGCGGTGGCGGCAGCGGCCGGTGCATACTGTTCGGCCAGGGTTTCAAGCCCAACTGCCTGCGCGAAGATAACCGTAACCGGGCGCAGATCGGCTTCGATACGAGGGCTCTCGGGGCGAGAAAGAATACGTTCGAGCAACAGAGGCGGGATATATGGGCTGATGCGATCGAGGTCGTCAAGCAGGGCAGCCGTGTCGGTATTCGCGGTGCTCTGTGGCTGCACACGACCATGCCGGTCGCCGGGGTCGGCGACGATTGATGTCAGGCGCACGAAACCGGGCTGCACCACGTCACCCTGCGCCAGATCCGCCAGTGCCGCCCATGTCTGCGGGCCGACAACCACCTCGCCGGGGCCGGCACACCCTTCGGCTGCCGCGACACCATTGACGGTCGAGCCAAGCACGGTATAGTGCAGGGCATGGGGGAGCCCGGCGGTGATCCAGGCCACCGGCCCACTCTCCACCCCGATTCGCAGCTGCATAGGGAACCGGCCGACACCGGCAACCTCGCGCACATAGCCATGGAGCGCCTGTTGCAGTGCAAGCGCGGCGCGGGCTGCCGTCTGTGGGTGGGCCTGATCGGCGAAAAAGACCAGCAGTGCATCGCCGCCAAACGCAACCAGATCGCCGCCATCGCGTTGGATGACCTGAATCATCGTCGCGAAGATTGTATTGAGGAAATCGGTGACCAGTTCGATCCCCTCGCGGCCATGTGCGGCGAGGCGTTCGGCGAGCGCTGTTGAGCCGGAAAGATCGGCAAAGAGGAGCGAGCCTTCGCTGCGCTGCACCCATGGGCTGGTCAGGCGTTCGTGCAGCACACGATCGGCAATCAGGTGCGGCAGATAGGTCGTAATGGTGGTACGAACGGCAGCGAGGCGGGCGGTGGCTACCGGGCTATCGATCTGATCTTCCGGCAGGTAGCGTAGCAGACGCTCGGATGGTACCCCACCGGCGGCGTGTGCGTCAGCAGGCACGCGGCCCGGTTGTGCCTCACGCTGTGCCATGATCTCCCCTGGCGTTGCTTGGCTCTGTCGTACGTATGATATGCATTATAGCCGAGTGCATGATCACTGACAAGAGCAGGAATGCCTGCCAATCAGCGGCAGCAGCCGATACCCCACCGCTGCCGCTGCATAAGAACGACTCGCGGCCGCCGGCCGACCTAGGCTTTGGTCCAGATCCGCAGGTTGAGATTCAGCTCATTGACGACATCCTCGGCAAGTTTGATATCCTGCAGATATTCCTGCAGATCACTGAGCTGCAGCCGGGTGCTCTGCCAGAGGTGTGGTGGTTCAAAGAGGTTTTTGCGGGTGGCGATCGCCAGATTGATCTTCGAATTGACAAACGAGAGCGACACATCAACCCCCATTGTCTTGCGGAACTGGGTTAGCCGTTGCATCAGGCTGGTCGAGAGGATATAGCGCGCCTCGATCTGATCGGTCGAATAGACGACGAAGAGTTTTTCGAATTCGGGATCTTCCAGTTTCACCAGTTCATCGCCGCTGAAACTGAGCTTGCGCCCTACCCCTTGCAGCATCTGGCCCAGGCCACCCAGCAGTGATTGTGCGACATCGGGTTGTACGATCGTACGGCCATTGAAGTGTTTGTTGAAATCTGCGATATAGAAGATCCCCTTGAAGATTGTATGCCAGGTAGTGCGCCGACGCCCTTTTGAGTCGGTACTTTCGGTCTTGTATTCGGCATGCACCTCCGAGAATCGAAACGCTGTCGCGCCGATGGTGCCGGTGATCAGATCTTCATGGCTGTAACGATCGATGCGCTGACGGAAGATTTCACTGGCGCTGAATTCGGCCTGTGAAATACCGGAGTTCGGTTCGTAGCGCATCGTCGCATTGAAGAAACGTACCAGCCGGCCCACGACATGGTTCTTGAAGTTTGCGCGGTACCGCTGAACCCGCCCACCATTTACGATCCACCAGATGGTAATACCGGCGACGATCACAAAGAACGAGATCTCGAAACCCCAGCGCAAGACCAGCAGCACCAGCAGGCCGGTAGCCGCCAGGGCAATCAGGCCGCTGATCAACAGGCGCTGCAGAAGTGCCTGACGTTCGGCTTCAAGCTCTTCAAAGACAGGCCGCAGTTCGGTTTCGTACAGGTGCTGCAACTGCTCGGCCGGATCCGTCGTCATTGATTGCTCCGGAAGAGGCTGCGAACATCGACATTCTGGCGTTCAACCTCGCTGGCGACAAAGAGCTGGCGTTTTTGCAGGTTCATCATGCCGGCAATGATATTGGTTGGTGCCATTTCGATCGCATTGTTGAGATCAGTGACAGCCGCATTATAGGCACGTCGTGCGGCGGAGATCTGTTCTTCGATCTCGTTCAGGCTCCCCTGCAGCTGCAGAAAGTTCTGGCTGGCCTTCAGGTCGGGGTAGTTTTCGACGGCGACCATCACCCGGCCAAGCACGCCGCTGAGCTGATTTTCGGTCGTCACCCGTGCATCAGGCGATATGTCGCCGCTGAGTGCCCGTGTGCGCAGTTGGGTCAACTCGGTCAGCAGATCGCGTTCGTGAGTCATATACTGCTCGACGGTCGCGATCAGGTTGGGGATCAAGTCGTAGCGCTTCTTCAGCATCACATCGATGCTACTGAAGGCCTGATCAACGGCGTTCTTCTTGCCAATCAGGCTGTTGTAGAGCAGTAACAGGGCAACCCCGGCAACCACTGCCAATCCGACGATACAGAAGATCAGTTCCATGCGCTTTCCTTTCGACATACGACGACGACACCGCTGTCGTTATGCGAGCCATGAAGGTTCTGACGGGTCACTGCATGCCGCAGGAGGCCGATCTGCGGTGTAGTGCCATGTTACATCGTAACACCAAGCAACTGCGCGACAGTAAAGATATCTTTATCGCCACGCCCAGAAAGATTTACGAGAATCAGCTGGTCGGGGCGCATGGTCGGTGCCAGGCGGATCGCTTCGGCGACGGCATGGGCGCTTTCGAGTGCCGGAATGATTCCCTCGTTGCGCGCCAGCAACTGGAAGGCTTCGAGGGCTGCGGCATCGTCGACGGCGGTGTAGAAGGCGCGTTCCTGATCGTGCAGCAGGGCATGTTCAGGGCCGACGGCGGCGTAATCGAGCCCGGCCGAGATACTGTGAGTCAGGCCGATCTGGCCGTCTTCATCCTGGAGCACATAGGTGTATGTACCCTGCAATACCCCCGGCCGGCCGCCGGAAAAGCGGGCGGCGTGTTCGCCGAGCGCCACGCCACGGCCACCAGCTTCCACACCACGCAGATCGACATGTGCATCGCCTAG
>CALLZL010000031.1 GCA_937859575.1 uncultured Chloroflexota bacterium | reverse complement strand
CGCCCTACCGGCCGCCGCGCGATTGGTCTTATGCCAGTGCCGTAGCCACCGCCTGCAGCAACTCATCGGCACTAAACGGCTTCTGGAGCAGCCGGGCATCAGCCACCAGCGATTCGCGCTGTTCCGGCATATTATCAATATAGCCCGACATATACAACACGCGCACGGTTGGATCGTGTTGCTGCACATACTCTGCAAGTTGCATCCCATTCATATCGCCCGGAATCGTCACATCGGTCAGCAACAGATCGATCTGCTGCAACTGTGCCGCGGCCAGCTCACGGGCTTCGCGGGCATCACTACACACCACGACATGATACCCCTGCCTGCCCAGAACGCGACGCAACAGCGTGGCAAGCCATGGATCATCCTCAACCAGCAACACCACGGCACTCGGCCGTGCACTATTGAGCCGTGGCGCAACCATCGCCGGCTCTTCCTGATGCACAGCTGCCGGCAGGCGGATCACAAAGCGCGTGCCACGGCTCGGGGCACTTTCCACATCGATCGTTCCATGGCTGGCACTCACGATACCATACACAATCGACAACCCTAACCCGGTTCCCTGCCCTTCCGCTTTGGTCGTGAAGAACGGCTCAAAGATACGGCTGCGGGTTGCCGCATCGATGCCATGCCCTTGATCGGCGACACTCAGCACAACCGACTCAAGTGATGTATTCCTGCCGTCATAGCGGTACTCAGGCGCGGTTTCCACGACGATCCGACCGCCATCCGGCATGGCATCGCGTGCATTCAGCACCAGATTCAAAACGATCTGCTGTAACTGGATCTGATCGATACGAATCGGCGGTAGGGGTTCGGCAAGCCGATACTCAATATGGTATGCCTCGCCGAGCAGGCGTGCCTGCATGGTTGCCATCATGCGCAATGCTTCGTTGATATCATTGAGCTTCGGCTGCGGTACCTGCTGGCGGCTGAAACTGAGGAGCTGGCGTGTAATATCGGCTGCCCGCAGGCCGGCCTGCAGGATCTGATCAATATACTCACGGTGATCGGCACGTAAGGCCGCACGCTCTTGAACCATCACATCACTATAGCCGATGATGACCCCCAGAATATTATTGAAATCGTGCGCAATGCCACCGGCAAGCCGCCCGATCGCCTCCAGCTTCTGCGATTGCAGCAACTGCTCTTCGAGCCGCCGCCGCGCCGTACTGTCGCGCAGGTTGAGCATGATCCCCTGCACCGCAGCAACATGGCGCAGATTGTAGCCCACCAGATCAATCCAGCGCCAGCACCCCTGCTGATCCTGCATCCGCAGGCTGGCTTTCTGCATCGCGCCGGGTGCCTGCAATGCTTCGATCAGCGACGCCACACCATACATCCGGTCGTCGGGATGCACCAGTGCCGTCAGGGCATCGACGGTCGTCGTATCCCAGGTATACCCAAGCACATCATGGATGGCGCTGTTTTCGAACACGATCTGGCCATCATCGGCAACGATCGCAATCGCATCGCTCACATGCTCGGTGAGTGCGCGGAACTTAATCTCATTCTGGCGCAACCGCTGTTCGGTACGTACCAGTTCGGCATTCTGCTGCTGGAGCTCCCGCGAATAGTTCGTCACCTGGCGATACATATCGGCATTCTGGATCGCAATCGCGATCTGTGCTGCGATCGTTTCAAGCACGATCTGGTCGATGGCCGAATAAGCGTCCGGCTGTGTCGTCTCAACATTCAGCACACCGATCGTCCGCTCACGCACCCGCAGCGGCACACACAGCTCAGAACGAATATCGTCGCGCAGCGATATGTAGCGCGGATCAGCACGTACATCACCCGCACGCACCGATACACCATGCTCGGCGACCCAACCAGTAATGCCGCGGCCGATCCGCACCCCCTGCGAACGAACATACGCCTTGTCGCTCTCGACGAAACTACGCCCCTGCCCCTGTTCGCTCAGGGCAAACGGCAATAGCAGGCCGCTTGGCGCATCGACTAAAAGCACTGCCCCATGTTCATACAGCACAATCTCTTCCAGCACGGCAATGATCGCCTGGGCCAGTTCCTGGGGCAGGGCCAATTGTTGCAGGCGCGATCCGGCACGATGGATCACCAGCATCTTCTCGAGTAAGAGTTGGGTGTCGACGGCAGGCGGCACTGTCATAGATCACCGGTATAAATATGAAAACCTTACCTGGCCTTAATCATTACTTAGTATTTGTGGCCTACGATGTCATGCATTATACGGATCAAATCGTTCTGCACGGATGTATAGCCGGATCTATTGCATGTCATCATACCTGATGCCACTGGTTTCGAGCAACACCTTCCCCCGACAGAAGCTTTGACAGCCGATTTCGCCCATGCCATAATGGCAGCCGATACCACAAAGAGAGGTGCTAAAAATGCGCGAACATTATATCAATCAGCTGCGTCAGGTACAGGATGACCTGGTACGCATGGGGAGCCGGGTCGAACACGCGCTTACCAATGCGGTTCGCGCCCTCGAACGCTGGGATACCGATCTCGCACATCAGGTGATCGCCGGCGACGGCGAGATCGATGAAGCACGCGCCTCTATCGATGAAGCCGTGCAGGATCTGATCGCGACTCAACAGCCGGTAGCGCGCGACCTGCGGATCCTGCTGGCGACAATTGCCATTTCGGCCGAACTTGAACGTGCCGGCGACTATGCCAAGGGAGTTGCCAAGAAAGTTGAGCTCTGCCTGCAGGCACCGATTTTGATTGAAGTACCACAAGAACTGCACCGCCTCGGGACATTAGCACAGACGATGCTGCACACCAGCCTCGATTCGTTTGTCCAGCTCGATGTGACACTGGCCCGTTCGCTCGCCGAACAGGATGAACAGATTGACGCACTGGAAGACCAGGTGATCGAACTCCTGCACGATAAGATCCGTGAGGATATCCGCGCCCTGAAAAGCGCCACCTATCTGCTCGACGTGGCGCATGTACTTGAGCGGACCGCCGATCGCGCCACCAATATCGCCGAGCGGGTGATCTATATTGCAACGGCGTCGGTCGAAGAGTTGAATCCTTAATAACACGGCCGACGTCATGCCTGCCGGATGCCGCTAATCATCCAACTACTATGCAACAGGTTCGTGCACATGTGACGATCATTGGCCGCGTGCAGGGGGTGAATTTTCGCGCCAGCACACGCGATCATGCCCGTGCTGCCGGGGTGGCCGGCTGGGTACGCAACCTCGACGACGGCCGGGTTGAGGCGGTGTTTGAAGGGCCACGCGATGCGGGCGAGCGTATCGTCAACTGGTGTAATCGCGGCCCATCATATGCACGGGTCGATCGGGTCGATGTCGAGTGGCACGCACCGACCGGCGCCGAACACGGGTTTCAGATCGCCTGGTAGGCAACATAGCCGCCACTTCCCGCATCGCGCCGCCCGCACCATAGCGATGCTGTCTTCGCTACAAAGGTGTTCTCTTCTGATGGGCAGCAAAAAACGGGCGTGCAAACGCACGCCCGTTCACTATACCCCATGGCGATTCAGCCACGCCGCACAACTGGTTGCGGCTCGGGGAGGTTTCCGGCAGCAAGCAGCTTACTCAGCACCGGGCTGCCGGAAGGCATCAACGTGATACTGGCATCGCCATCCAACAGACGCTGATATTCGAGAATGGTAAAGAGCGCCTCGGCAACCTCGGGATCGCGATTGATCTCGTGCAACGCCTCACCGACGATCCGCGGTCGCAGTGCTTCGGCCTTGGCAAACTCGATCGCTGCCTGACGCTCGGCAGTGCTCGTGATAATACTCACCTGGTTAACCCCATCCTGCTTGATCGCGGATGTCACCTGGCGTAGCCGGTTGACCACCTTGGCTTCGATCTGACGTATCATCTCGAAATCGCGGAAGTGCACCTTGCGGATATAGACCGACCCCAGATCGTAGCCCCACTCACGCGACTTCGGCGACACTTCGTCACGGACGGCCCGGCTCATGCCGTGGCGCTCTTCGAGCATATCGGCCAACGGCATGTTGCTCAGGGTGCGCACCACCGCGTTACTGACATTGGCTGCCAGCGAACCCTGCGGATCGGCATTCTTAAACAGATACGACATCGGATCATTGACCCGCATCTCGTACCAGACACCAATCCCCATCGGGGCCCCCTCTTCCGAATTTACCGGCTGGCTTCGCAGATAGCGCTGGTCGAGCCGCATATCGACCACATGGCGCTGGCCGAGCCAGTTGACGATGAAGGCCGCCGGGCCGAGCTGGATCGGTAAGAAATAGAAGCCCGGCTCCTTCAGGATCCCGATCACATTGCCGAAGAGTACATACACATGGCAGTACCCTTCGTGAACCACCGTATACAAGCCAAAGGCGCGCAGCAGGCCGAGAATGATCGGCAGCACAAAGAGCGAACCGAAAAAGCCAAGTGCTGCACCGGTAATAAACTCAATCATCAAAAACCTCCCAGGAAACCGCCGCGTTTACGCGCGCGGAGGAATGGGAGA
>CALLZL010000030.1 GCA_937859575.1 uncultured Chloroflexota bacterium | reverse complement strand
GATGACCATCCACATTCCCAGAGGCGGGATCGGGCGTGCCTTTGGGGAAGGGGGCGGCCTACCCGCCGGACGGGGCCGGGCCCGACCGCCCCGGCCTGCGCCCCCGGAGGCGTCGCCCGCGCGGCCCCCAGCCCCCCTCCCCACGGGGGTTGAAAGACCCCCTTGAGATTGACATTTTGCGCCCCAACCCCCCCCCGCCGCAGAAACTCCGCCACCGCCGCCTGGGTTGGCAGCACCGGCGAGAGATAAGTGTTCTCGCCTTCGCGGGTCACCGCTGCCGTCAGGTCGGCCGGCGCGATCATGAAGCCGACCCGCAACCCCGGGCTGAGCAGCTTGCTGAACGAGGTCATGGTGATCACCCGCACCGGGCTGATCGATCTCAGCAACGGCAGATCGGTACCACGGTAGCGCAGCTTGCGGTACGGCACATCCTCGATCACCCAGAAGCCGTAGCGCTCGGCCAGGGCGACGATCGCTTCGCGCTTGGCACGCGAGGTAGTGGTTCCTGCCGGGTTCTGGAAGTCGGGCACCATGTAGAAGAAGGCCGGTACCTGGCGCTTCAGTTCAGCCTCCAGCCGCTCGATGTTCACACCGTCGGCTTCGAGTGGAATCCCAACCACCCGTGCGCCGCGCCGGCGGAAGGTCGTGATTGCCCGGTCGTAACTTGGCTGCTCGGTCACGACGGTCATCCCCGGTCGCACCAGATGTGCTGCAACCAGATCCTGCAGCTGCAACGAGCCGTTGGCAACCAGGATCTGATTGGCAGCCACACCGTATTCTGCAGCCAGCAGCTCACGTAATGGCGGATACCCCGGCTGCTGCCCGTATTGCAGCACGATTGCCGGATCGGCGGTAAGCGCCGCAGTAAAACACTCGGCAAGCTGATCGGTCGGGAATGCTTCGGGTGGTGGCACTCCACGGGTGAAGACGATGGTTTCGTTGATCGCCACAGAGATCTCCTTTGTCTGTTGCATAGGCCAATATGCGGGCAAGCACCAGATCCTGCTGTGCCTTACGACACAACCCCCGCTGCTATGAGCAGCTCGGCATTCAGGATGGCGCCACCGGCTGCACCCCGGATCGTATTATGCGAAAGCACGACCAGGCGCAGATCGAGCAGCGGGCAGCTGCGCACCCGGCCGATGCTGGTGCTCATGCCGTTGCCGGCGTCGCGGTCGCGCCGTGGCTGCGGCCGATCGGCAGCGGTATGCACAACCAGTGGCTGTGCCGGCGCGCTGGGCAGGTTGCGTACAACCTCGGGGGCGCGGAATGCTTCAAGCACGCCGATCGCCTCTTCGGGCGCTGGTCTGCGCTTAAAGCCGAGCGACATCAGCGCGGTATGGCCATCGACAACCGGCACGCGTGTGACCTGGGCACTGATGGCGAAATCGGCGTCGGCAATCGTTTCCGGCAGCAGGGTGCCGAGCAGTTTGCGCGGTTCGGCCTCGATCTTGGCCTCTTCGCCGCCATTGGCGATATTGGGGATGATATTGTCGATAATATCAAGCGACGAGACGCCGGGGTAGCCGGCCCCCGATAGCGCCTGGAGTGTTGCGATCTGGGCTTTTTGCAGGCCGAAGGCATCGTGGAGTGGCCGCAGCGCCATGGCGATACCGATCGCCGAACAGTTCGGATTGGTCACCAGGCAGCCACGCCAGCCGCGCCGTGTGCGCTGTGCTTCGATCAGCGCTACATGGTCGGGGTTGACTTCCGGCACAATTAGCGGTACGTCGCTGGCCATGCGGTACGACGACGCATTCGAGCAGACGGCCACCTGTGCCGCCCAGCGTGGTTCCACTTCAGTGGCGATCTCGGTCGGCAATGCCGAAAGGGCCAGTGCCACATCGAGCGGTGTGTCGCTTGGTTGCACAACCATCCGGGCGATATCGGCCGGCGGTGTACCGTCAAGCACCCAGCGTACCAGTTCGCCATAGGGCCGCCCGATGGTGCGTTCCGAGCCGGTAAGGGCGACGATCTCGAACCATGGGTGCCCGGCCAGCAACTGCACCATGCGCTGGCCAACGGCACCGGTTGCCCCCAGAATAGCGATTGGAATCTTCTTCATCAACGGATTCCCCCTGTGTTGTATTCGTTATAACGTCAGTTGATGGATCGCCCGCACAGCCGTATCGGCATCAGCTTCGCGTACGACAACGCTAATGGCACATTCGGAAGACCCCTGTGCAATGGCAACGACATTGACATGCTGCTTGGCCAGCGCACTGAAGACCTGGCTCGCCACCCCGGGTGTGTCGCGCATGCCGGCCCCGACAGCAGTAACGATCACGACCCCATCGCGCGGATTGATGCGGTCGATATCGCGCCGGTCGATCTCTTGCCGCAGATGATCTTCAAGTGCATCGACTACCGCAGCCGCCGTGTTCGACGGCACAATAAAGCAGATACTCTGCTCGGATGAAGCCTGTGAGATCATCAGCACATTGGCACCTACACTGGCGACCGCGCCAAAGGTGCGGGCTGCAACGCCCGGCACACCGATCATGCCGCGCCCTTCGACGGTAATCAGGCTCATGTGCTTGATCGATGTTACCGCCTTGACGAACCGCCCATCCGGTTCGACATCGCGAACAACCAGCGTGCCGCAGTGGTCGGCGTTGAAGGTATTGCGGATGCGTAATGGGATGCCGCGTTCGACAACCGGCCGGATGGTGCGCGGATGCAGCACTTTCGCGCCGAAATAGGCCAGTTCGGCCATCTCGCTGTACGAGAGCATCGCGATGATCTTGGCATCACGCGCCATGCGTGGGTCGGTCGTCATCACCCCATCGACATCGGTATAGATCGCGACTTCGTCGGCATCGAGGGCGGCACCGAAGATCGCACCGCTGTAGTCGGATCCACCACGCCCCAGAGTTGTCAGCGCTCCGTTGGTGGTTGCGCCAATGAAGCCGGTGATCACCGGTACCGTGCCATGCGAAAGCAACGGCAGCAGACGTTCGCGGATCCGCTCACGTGTGTGCGGGTAGATCGGCACGGCATTGCCGAAATCATTGGTTGTGACAACCACCTCGCTGGCGTCGATCGCGGTTGCATCGAGCTGGCCCGCGCGCAGGGCCGCCGCAACCAGCCGCGCACTCATGCGTTCGCCAAGGCCGGCAATTGCGTCAAGCGCACGCGGCGTCACTTCGCCCAGTACCAGCACACTGCGGCAGAGCAGTTCGAAATCATTCAGCAGGTGCTCGATGGCACTGCCGACATCCAGCGTGTCGGTTGTATGGCCGGCCAGTTCGGCCAGGGTGTTGAGGTGTTTCTCACGCAGTTGGGCGGTAATCGCGACGAAGGTCTCCGCATCGCCGGCGGCAGCGGTCTGCGCCCCTTTGATCAGCAGATCGGTCACTCCGCTCATTGCCGATACCACCACCGCCACCTGATCCCAGGCATGGCGCTGCTGCTGCACGATTGCTGCGAGTGCCGCAATGGCTGCAGGATTGCCGACCGATGTACCGCCGAACTTCATCACTAGTAGTGCCATTGCTTACCACCCCAGCCATGCTACAATCGCGCCGATATCGGCCGGAACCGGTTCGGGCGCGGCAAACTGTTCGACTGCCAGCCCTGGATCTTTCAAGCCATGCCCGGTCAGTACTGCGACATAGCGGGCATCGCGCGCGGCCCGGCCGGCTTCGATCTGCATGCGCCGCCCGGCGACTCCGGCCGCCGATGCCGGTTCGCAGAAGATTCCTTCGAGGGCGGCCAGATCACGCCAGGCCGCCATGATCTGCTGATCGGTTACCGCTTCGATGCTGCCGCCCGATTGATCGCGCGCATCGAGCGCCAGGCACCAGCTGGCTGGATTGCCGATCCGAATGGCAGTTGCCAGCGTTTCGGGATGCTCAACCGGCGTACCATGCACAATCGGTGCGGCACCGGCGGCCTGAAACCCGAGCATGCGCGGCAGCCGATCGATCCGGCCGGCTTGGTGGAAACGACGAAAACCAAGCCAGTAGGCGCTGATATTGCCGGCATTGCCGACCGGCAGGCACATGGCATCGGGTGGGCCGCCGAGTGCCTCGCAGATCTCGTAGGCTGCCGTCGCCTGCCCTTCGAGGCGGAATGGATTGACCGAGTTGACCAGTGTCACCGGGTAGTGTTGCGACAGATCGCGCACAATCGTCAGTGCGCTGTCGAAGTTGCCGTCGATCACCAGCAGGCGGGCACCATACATCAACGCCTGTGCCAGTTTGCCGAGCGCGATCTTGCCCGAGGGTACCACAACTATCGCACTGATACCGGCATGTGCCGCATAGGCAGCGGCGCTTGCCGAAGTGTTGCCCGTCGATGCGCAGATCACGGATGTGGCACCGGCTTCGATTGCCTTGGCAACCGCGACCACCATCCCGCGATCCTTGAATGAACCACTCGGGTTCATCCCCTCACACTTGAGAAACAACTCACGAACACCAATGGCTGCCGCTAACCGCGGCGCGGCAATCAGGGGAGTATGGC
>CALLZL010000029.1 GCA_937859575.1 uncultured Chloroflexota bacterium | reverse complement strand
ACATGTCGCCAAGCAGCGCGGCGAGTCGGTCGAAGAAGAAGAAGAGCAGCGCCACTCCTGCGACCCCAACCGCACGCACCCAGAGATTTGCCGGTGTGGGAATCGGTTGCGCAGGCAATGGCAGTGGATGCTCGATCGCGCCGGCTGCTGCCACGGTTCCACTGCGCTGCCACTCGTCGCTTGCCGCCAGGCTCGTTACCTGCTGAAAGCCGACGCGGCTGCTGCGGGTGGAAAAAGTAAAGAGATAGACAATCAGGAGTGCCACATAACGGAAGACGCTTACCAGAATGGCGACTGTAGCCGCTTCTGGTAGGCCGATACCGCCGATGAAGAGCGCGGCTGCAAAGCCCCACTCGAACTGGCCAATGCCACCAGGAGAGAGGCGGATGAGCGTGGCGATATAGCCACCGACCACGGCCATGAGCATCAGCGATGGATCGATATTCAACAGCACGTTTTGTGTCGAGAAAGCCATTGCTGTCAGGTAGGCAGCCACATCGCGCAGGCCGAAAGCGGTGAGCGAGAGCACCAGGATGCCGACGAAGATCAGTGGTCGCTGCAGCAGTGCCACAAGGTGTGCGCCAGCTGCCGGGGCCAGACGATCAGCGGGCAATCGTCTGCCGGTGCGCGTCCAGAGCGCAATGGTACCGAGGATGACGAGCGACCAGAACATCTGGTTGAGCCAGGCGACCCATCCCATACCAAGCAGGCCAAGCAGCGCGAAGACGGCGATTTCGATCAGTACGAAGGTGTTGAAGGTGAGCAGTATGGCGCGCGCACGGTCAAGCGTCGCCCCGCCTGTCTGCAGGGCCGCTGCTGTTGCCGCATCGCCGAGTCCGAGCGGCATGGTCTCGCGATACCCCAGGCCGTAGACGAACGCCCGTGCATGGCTAATGAACGTGCCGCGCAGACCGTAAGCGCGTGCGATTACATGTAGTTGTAGCGATTTAATACTGGCGATCAGCAAGTACGTAGCGAGTACAATGCCGATCACTATCCAGTTGATCGGATCCTGGGATGCGAGGTAGTATTCGTGGTTTGGCACCCCTTCGATGAAGCCGGCGTGTCGATCGTGATACTTTACAATTCCGCCGGCGATCAGCGTATTGAGGAACCGTGTGTTAGCGATGATTGCCCACATACCGGGAATGACGATGAGTGCGCCAAGCAGCAGTGCACCAAGAGTCGCCGACAGGCCGAGAGTCGCGAACCACGCACCGGGTGCCCGTGTCGTCGCGGGTGGCGCTGTGGTGGGCGGTGCATTATGCGTGATCTCCGGTTCAGTGACCAGCACATTTCCGTTGTCGTTCTTCACGGTCGCTCCTTTGCCAGTGCGGGTAAAGAGTGGCCGATCGTCATGCAGCGCAGCCGCACAACGGTCGGCCAGGAAACCCATTCCATCAACTTGGTTGCTACGCTATGGGTAGGTCAAGCCCACCCGTAGCGTGCGAAAGCTAGTTGACGTTACCGCCAGTGAAGTCGTCAAAGAATGCTTTGGGTGTATCCATGAACCAGACACCGATATACCCGCCGCGATTGACGAAGAACGGTACTGCGTTGGTCGTACCGACGATAGTGCCATTCACCAGAATGACGACCGAGCCGTTAGCGAGTGCCCTGGCACCCAGTACGTCACCTGCTTTCAATGTGATCGGCAGGCTGGTATGCAGAGTCCACTTATTCGCATTTGCCCCCCGTGATTCGACCGTGATCTTCTTCGTGACGGCATTGTACGACACAAGGATCGCCCCTTTGCCCCAATCACGATTCTGGGCTTTCAGAATGATTGTGGGATGCTTGCCCTTCGGGTCGATCGTCGTCAGCCGGACAGATGCTTCCTGGTTTGGTCCAAGGGCGGGGTTACCCCAGAGGAGCGGCCCCCCCGCCTCGACATCAACCTGGTTGTCGCGGATGCGATAGGAGGCAGTTGATGTCGAGCCGATCCAGTTGGCGCCAACACCGCCATTACTGCGGTTGAAGTTGTCGAGAATGTTAGAGATGACGGTGATCTGGAAGGATTGAGTGTCGCTGCCCACCGAGTTCGCCGCCTGTACTTGCACATTGTAGGTACCGGCCGCACTTGGTATCCAGTTAATCAGGCCGGTGGAGCTATTGATCGTCATGTCACTCGGTGCGCTCAGCAGGCTGAAGGTCGCGCCCGGAAATGCCGATGCTTCGACATCGTAGCTGTAGGGCGTGCCGTTCATTGCACTCGTTACTGCGAGCGATGTGATCGTCGGCGCAAGCGCCGGCGGTGTAATCAAATACTCGCCGAGTACCTGCTGGCGGATCAGCACACCTTCGAACGGGGTGCCATCTAGTTCATCGTTCGGATCCGGTGCGTAGAACTCAGCACTCGGTACGAAGCCGGCCATTGCCAGAATGTAGCCGAAATTCTGCTGGAAGTTCATCACGGTCGGCGCGTCGCCAGGCTGGTTTATGATCACATACTCGATGTCGCTCAGGTTTGCCGGCGTCAACCAGTTTGCATCGGTGTTTGGCAGGTAGCCGATATTCGTGCCCACCAGGTAGGGATGGCACCACTCCAGCTCGCGCTGGTCCGAGCAATCGAAGAAGCGCGCCAGACCATTCGTGTTGGTGCCTGCCGGCCCATAGCGTGGATCGATATTGGCTGAGGTCAGGAGGCCGGACACGATCCGTAGCATGGCACCGCGGAAGTCGCCAAACTCCATGCGGATCCGTACTGATTGCGTCTGGCCTGGTGGCAAGCCCAGGCGCTGCGTGATATTGGCCGGAGTTGGCGGTTCATCTGGGTCGACCAGGATGGCTGGCTGGCCGGCACAGGCTGCGTCCGCATCGGGGTCAAGATCAAAAAGGCCGCTCTTGACACAGATGAAATTCTCGTTGCCTTTGAGGATGGGCGAGAAGGGGCCATTCTTCTTCACCGACTCCAGCCAGAATGGTGTCGGGTTAATGCCGCTGGGCGAGACATAGACCTGGTCGCTATCGACGGGCAGTGGCTCGCGTCCGGCATTGGCGTCCTGCCAGACCATCTGGCCGAAGAGCAGGCCGTTGCCGATCGTATTAGGAAAGTGCCCAACTCCCAGCGCAGCGTTCCAACAGGCACCGTCATTGATGCCGGTGCAGTCGGGTAGATAGCCTGGAACGGTCAGATTGGCAACGCGAATATCACGTCGATCCTGGGTGTAGCCGTCAAGGATACCAATATCTGCCAGACCGCGCTCCTTTGTCTGGTAGTTGAATGCAGTCAGATAGGCGTTCGGATTGCTTGAGTTGTTGGTGATATCGATTGTGAACTCGATGGCATCACCACCATTAATGCCGGCACCAGGCACTACTTGCAGGCTGTGGAACTCACCATTGGCTGAAGTGCCAAGGCGTGGGCCGGGGCGCGGGCCACCTGGATCTGGTTCAGGGATGATCTCCTCTTTCAAATCCTCAGCGGTAGCCGAACTGATCGTTGCCAGATACGGCTGTGTGACTGGGTCGCCGTAGCTGCCGGCCACCATCTGGCGCGTTACACTGCCATCGCCATTGTCGAGGTAGAACTCGGCGATTGGTGTGTATGGTCGACCACCGCAGGTCTCGCAGAGTACGCCATAGGGGAAACTCGGGCGCGTGTCGCCGGGAAAGCTTGGGTTCTCATCAGGTACAAAGTCGCCATCTGGATCGTAGAACTCGCCGTAGCCACGCAGGATTGCGGCGAAGTTCTGCACATCAGGTACCAGGTCACCTGTACCAAGGAAGTTCAGGAGCGGGCTGCCGGCTGGATTACCGGCACACGCGCCGAGCGTCAGACCGTAGGTGGCGCAGGTGTGGTTCCGCCCAATGATATCGGTGAAGGCGAAGTTGCGCCGTGGCAAGGTTAGGTATTGCTGGCCTGTGAAAGAGAGGCCGTCGCTGGCTGGGGCGAAGGTCGGATTAAAATCACCATTGGCGTCGCGCAATACCTTGTTGTCGCCGAACTCGACGATCTCGAGTACTGTGCCGGGGGTATCGATCGTCGGCACGAAATAGGTGATACCATTTGGGCCGATCAGCTCGGTACCAGTGACCGTGCCGGTTAGTGTGCCTTGCTGTACCACATGCAGTGCACCATCCGTCGTGCCACTATCGAGGCGCAGCCGGATCACCTGGCTTTCGCCGGGGCGCAGGCCAAGCATTGCGGAGCCGGTGAGCAGCTCGGGGTCGCCGTCGGCGTTCAGATCGGCGCGGTTGCCCGCACACTCTAACGATTCATCCTCCAGGCCGGAGTTGAACTCGGGGATGAAATCGAGGCTGCTGTTGATGCAGATCCCCTTCCATTTGCCGGTATAGAGGCCGTTGGATGTGCCGTTCTTCTTCACCGTGCCAAGGGCGCTGGCGGCCGTGGTAACCAGGCTGCCCGGTACCGTCTGCCCGTAGAAAAGTTTGTCGCCGATACGACTGCCAAGGGCTGGCGACTCACTGAACTTGCTCTGGAAGGCGAATGCCGAGAGTACGACACCCGATCCAGCAGGCGAGGTGTTGGTGATCGTCACATCGAATTCGAGTGCGTCACCACCGATGATGCCACCGCCGCTGATTACATTGATGTTCGAAAAGACAGCGGTCATTGCGCCATTAATGGCTGGCGCCGGAGCACCGCCGGGAGGCCCACCGGTACCCTCCTCGATCTCATATGGAAATGTAAGGTAGGCTCCGGTCTGGATGCCTACCGCGCCATCATTCACGGCGCCGATCTGAAACGGTGTCGTCTGTGCCTGTGTCTGATAGGCTGCCGGCATAATTGCACTGCCGATAGCGAAAACGAGAAGAATCGCAACATGCAGTGCGCGTTGCCTTTCGCGTAGATATGGTATCATTTCAGAGACCGTCGTAGTGTGCATGGGAAGATCCTTTCGACGAAGCTGGTCGCATAAGTCGGGCGGGAATTCCACCTACTGCGCAGGCTTGAAATCGAGGGCCCACCTGCGCTCATCGCCGCGCCATTGCAGTGCAATATCGTCCCACTCGCTTCGGTCGAATGACGGATGCGATGACGACCGGGGCCATCGAGCTATTGACTCGTTGGCACTCGATACGTATCATGCGCTCCGAGCAAGCAGAACCGCCACGCTCCACGCGAGTGCGGCGCGATGCTTTTGTCACTCTGATTACTGCCCTTGTTCCCCAACTCAGTCAGTAATCAGCCGGCATGCTCGTGGGGTCGCCCGTTCGGGCGGCCCTTCTCATTCCTCACGCTTCTGCGCCAATAGCCACCTCCCTTTATGTGGAGCGGCCAATAGAGAATTGGCCGTCATCGGAGTGCGCTCTCAGTGGGTTATTTGATTGCATACTACACAGCATGCTGTAAGCTGATTCATACCGTGGCGACACGAAGCGACACCATGCAGCTTGCAGGTGCTCACTCATTCGCTATGCCGGAATGCACGACGGCTTTCACTGGTCGAATGCGCTAAATGTTGCAATTTGATTGGAATTGATGATATGTAGTATAGCGTGGAGCCTGGAGATGCGCAATTACAAACTGTTCATCCAGCTATGTTTGAGGGCATCTGGATGCATTTTCTGGCCATTAAACCATTTACATATTCGCAGGTAATCACAAAATATGTGGCATCATGCGCTGGTGCAAGAGGCAGCTTATCCATGCGTCATGGAAAGGGCAGAAGGTGGCGTATGGTTCGGCGGCACAAGCCACAATACCAGTACACTAACCTTCTGCCCTTTCTCGTCGTATTCGAGCAGATGCGTGGCGTCGTTGAACGGTTTCTTGCTTTTGCTTGTGAGCAACGACATGCAGAACTATGCACCGCGTGAGAAGCGCTGCTGCTTCTCGCGTAGCGAAATACCATGTCGCTTCAGAATCCACCAGATCCCATTGATACTCTCGTAGGCGATCCCCCATTCATCAATCAGATACCGGCGCGCATCTTCAAGTTGCAGGATCCTCCCGTGCTGCACTTCATCGCGCAGTGCCAGCAGTGCTTCCGGAGTGATGCGTGAGGCACGCCCTGATCGCGGCCTATGATCAAGCAACCCGTTGAGTCCGCCGTAGTTGTAGCTGCTCCACCAACGGCTGATCTGGCGTGGACTATACCCCAACAGGTCTGCACAATGACGCAGGGTTGTCGCGCTTCCATTCTTTAACAGGCGTAGCATTCGTATGCGGCTGGCGTTCGGTTGGCCGCGTAGTTCGCGTTCACGCCGAGTAAGTTCGGCCTCACTCTCGGTGATTACAATCCTGAAATTAATGTGCATTTGAACACCCCATGGGTAGTACGTACATGCCATTAGTACCGTGATGCACAGCGATATTGCCATGCCGACCAATTGCATCTGTCCGTACACAAAAAATTACAAACTTTTCATCTTGAGGTACGGGTGCGTGTGAGGTTATACGATGTAGTGGCGGGGAGGAGGCCAGAGGCGTAGTGAAGGAGGAAGCTTGGTGGAGGAGGGTCTTTAGGGTATTGAATCCATTGAACAATCGGCGGTTTGGCCTGGGTGAAAGGTCGGCTAATAACGCCGC
>CALLZL010000028.1 GCA_937859575.1 uncultured Chloroflexota bacterium | reverse complement strand
CGCTGCGGTCGAACGCCCCTTCACCGCCAGAATGGCGGTCACACACACCAGCGCGGCACCCCGCGACCAGGGATCGCGGGCCTGGTTGGCGGCACGAATAGCACGCACACACACGGCAATAAAACTTGTCGGCTGTGATTGCCAGAAGAGAATGGCGGCCAGATCTGAACATGCGCGCAACTCACGGGCCGGTAAACCCTGCTGGCGATAGAGATCGGCGGCCTGTTCGATCGCCTGCACAGCCTGGTCAGGGGTCGAGACGATCTGGCTATACCCCCACATATAGAGCAATTCGGCATCGTGTTCGCGCTGGGCGATCGGAATCTGTTCGAGCCAGCGGCGCACCGTATCGCGGCGTGGTGATTGCAGCAGCGGCCAGGCATGTTCACGAACTGCACCGGCCAGTTCTTCGCGTGCACCGGCTCTGGCATACAGATCGATCGCCGCTTCCAGATCGCCGCGACGAGCCAGGCTACGCCCGAAGCGTCGTTGCAGTGCGGTGCGCGTTTCACCGTCGAGCATGTCGTCAATCTGGCGCAGCAGGAGTTCGCGCCAGAGCGGGTGGAAGCGGAGTTGATCGCCATGCTCATCGATCGGCAGCACCGGCAAGCCGAGTACCTGGGTGCGGCGGAGCAGATAGGCGACATCGTCGCGTGCCAGCACATCACTCAGGAGTTCGGTATCGAAGTAGGGTGGAATGGCAGCCAGCCGCAAAAACTCGAGCACCTCGGCCGACAGATCGGCCAGCACTTCACTTGAAAGATAATGAAAGAGATGCTCCTGACTTCCACTGAGTGCGGCAACGAAGGCGCTGCGCTGTGCACTTGGTTGATCGGCCAGCGCACGGGCGGCAAGCTGCAAGCTCAGCGCCCACCCTTCAGTGCGGCTTAGCAGCAGCTCTAGTTCGTGATCGGCCAGTGCCACTCCCTGTGCCGCAAGAAGCCGGCGGGCTTCCTCGCCCGTGAGATGCAGATCTCGTTGAGTAATATCGACGATCCGGCCTTCGGTGCGCATACGTGCGAGCGGGGCGAAGGTGGGTGCGCGGCGTGCTGCCGCAACCACGTGGAGGGTTGGAGGAGCCGCCCGCAGAATATAGCCGAGCACCTGGCCGATCACTGCCGAATCGGCAACCAGGTGCAGATCATCAAGAAACAGAAACGTCGCCGTCGGCATCTTGCGTTGCAGATCGCTGCAGATCGCCCCGGCGACCAGTGGCCAATCGCGATCGAGATGGGCGGCGCTCCGCAAGATACGCAGCGCATCGACGCCGAGGGTTGGGATGATCGCCTGCAAGGTATGGATGAGATACGAGAGAAAGGCGGCCGGATCGCGTTCGCTGCTGTCGAGCGTCAGCCAGCAAACCGGCGCACCGGTACGCAGCAGATCAGAAGCCCAGCGCGACAGCAGTGTCGTCTTGCCGTAGCCTGCCGGAGCGACAACCAGAGTCAGTGGGTGGAGCCGCACTTCTGCCAATGCAGACTGCAGATCGGGCCGGAGGCGTACACCATCACGAAGTGGAGGGGGTATGAGCTTGAGCGGCAGCAGTGATGCACCTGCCGCTGCTCCATCAGCGATTGTCGCAGTACTCATGGTGCCGTGCTTCTGCTAAATAAAACCCTGGAATCCTGGAGAGTGTTGGGTTGAGTCAATCAAGACTCAGGTCGTCAACTTTCCCGTCAGATAGCCCGGGTGCCGGGTCATGTGTCTCTATGATGCATTATAGCATGCCCTATTGGCGGGTATAGCAGAGCCTGCACTAACGACGATTGCCGGCGGGTGAGATTATCATGTGCGCACATCCGCTGCTGGCAGAGGTTTCGTATATATCAAACAACAGGCTCGATACGTGCCGGAGTTGCGACTGCAGTTTCGGCGGCTGCTGAGATCGAACGGAGCATGTATGAGGAACCGGGTAGCGAACAAAATCATCAGCGATGATCTTGAAGCAGGCGAATCCAGCACACCGTGGCTTGTCGATCTGGAAGAGCCTGATGACACTGATGATGGTGATGGCCACATGGAGGATTCGGTGCAGATCTATCTGCGCGAAATCGGCCAGGTGGCGCTCCTGACGGCAAGTGATGAGGTCGAACTGGCGCAGGAGATTCTTCGTGGGCGCCAGGCAGCCGAACGGCTTCAGTATGGCGAACTGACGCGTGCTGAACGCTTTGAAACCGAACAACAGATCTTCCGTGGCGAGGAAGCGCGCCGGCGGCTCATCCAGGCCAATCTGCGCCTGGTTGTGAGTGTTGCCAAAAAATATATCGGTGGCCCCATGTCGTTTATGGATCTTGTGCAGGAAGGCAATATCGGCCTGATGCGGGCGGTCGAAAAGTTTGATTACAGCAAAGGCAATCGCTTCTCGACGTATGCGACCTGGTGGATCCGCCAGGCGATTACGCGCGCCCTGGCCGAACAGAGTCGTGTGATTCGGCTGCCAGTACATCTGAGCGATGCGATCGGCCAGTTGCGCCGCGCCGGTCGCCAGCTCGAACAGTCGCTTGGGCGTGAACCGACCCAGAGCGAAATAGCTACAGCGCTCGGGATCAGCGAACGCCGGGTGCAGCGCCTGATGCAGGCTTCGGCACAGCCGATTTCGCTCGAACAACCGATCGGCGGCGACGGCGAGGGGCATGTCGGCGATATCCTGGCTGATGAGCAGACCAATACCCCCATGGAGATTGCTGCCCAGCGCATGCTGCAGCATGATCTCGAAGCCGCCCTGATGGCGCTGCCGGATCGTGAGCGCGCTATCCTTCAGTTGCGCTACGGCCTGACTGATGGTCGGCGGCGTACTCTTGAGGAAGTTGGAACCGAATTCGGCATTACCCGCGAGCGAACACGCCAGATCGAAGCGGATGCACTGCGCTTCCTGCGCGGCCCGAATATCGGTGCGGCGCTCCAGGCCTACCTCGAATAACCGGTTGCGGATCATCAAGAGCGGCAGAAACCCAGCCGCTCTTGATGTGTTTGGTTCTGATATACTTTGCCATACACCGACAGTATCAGAGTAGGTAAAGTATGTTAGAGAACAATCTGACCGAGATTCTCATTATTCTCATTCTTATTCTCGCCAATGGGTTCTTTGCTGCATCCGAAATCGCGGTGGTCTCCAGCCGCAAAGGCCGCCTCGAACAGCAGGTAGCCAGCGGGCGCGCCGGTGCCCAGGCCGCACTGCGGCTCGCCGACAACCCCAGCCGCTTTCTCTCGACGGTGCAGGTTGGTATTACCGTCTTCGGAACATTCGCCGCCGTGTTTGGCGGCGCCGGCCTTGCCGCGCAGATCGGCGGTGTGCTGGCAACCGTGCCGATCCTTGCGCCATACGCTGCCGGCCTTGGCGCAACGGTTGTGGCACTTTCGATCAGCTACCTCTCGCTGATCATCGGCGAACTTGTGCCCAAGCGGATCGCACTCCAGAATGCCGAATCGATTGCCAGCTTTGTTGCCCCCTTTATGGAAGGGGTTGCCCGCATTGCTGCGCCGGTCGTCAGTTTCCTGACATTCTCGACCGAAGTCGTGTTGCGCCTGTTGGGCCGGCGCAATCTGGCCGATGCCCCCGTGACGGAAGACGACATCATGGCACTGGTGCGCGAGGGTGCTGCCGAGGGAACGGTCGCGGCCGCCGAACAAGATCTGATCACGAATGTCTTTACCCTCTCGGATCGTACCGTGCGCTCGATCATGACACCACGTACCCAGATCGTTGCGGTCGAGATCAATACACCACTGGTTGATGCATTGCGGCTGATCACCGATTCCGGCTATTCGCGCCTACCCGTCTATCAGGAATCGCTTGATCATGTTGTGGGGATGCTGTATGTCAAAGACATGCTGCACGCGCTTGCCGATCCGGCTGCCGTCGAACTGCGCACTCTGGTGCGCCCGCCGATCTATGTGCTCGAAAGTCAGCGTGCGGCGGCGGCCTTCCAGCAGCTGAAGCAGCGTCGGAGTGCGTTGGCGATTGTGCTTGATGAATATGGCCAGGTGGCGGGCGTAGTTTCGGTGGAAGATATCCTTGAAGAGCTGGTTGGCGATATCGAGGATGAATACGATGATGCTGACGAATCGTTTGTGCGGCGTGAGGATGGCAGTTACCTGGTAGATGGCCTGCTGCCGTTTGTCGATTTTCAGCAGCGCCTACCGTTACCGGAAGTCGAGGAACTGGTGCGGGAACACGGCTTCGAGACGCTTGCCGGCTTCATGCTCGCGATTCTCGGCCATATTCCCAGTGTCGGTGCGGTGATCCGCTGGCACGGCTACACCTTTGAGGTGGTCGATATGGATGGCAGGCGGATTGATCGGATCTTGATCATTCCGCCGCCGGTAGAAGTAGTGCCTGGCGATGCGGTGCCCTGACGGCCAACCCGGCACTGCCGCGCTCAGGATGTGCTGCGTATGATACGGGTGAGACGCACCACGTCAGGCTTTCAGGCTTTCGTGCACCAGTTGGGCGATATCGGTCGGCAACCGTGCGATCCGCACCCCTACTGCCTCCAGCGCAGCGATCTTCTCTTGCGCTGTTCCTTCGCCCCCCGAGATGATGGCACCGGCATGCCCCATGCGCTTGCCGGGGGGGGCCGTCTGGCCGGCGATGAAGCTGACCACCGGCTTGGTGACATGCGCCTTGATATATTCGGCGGCGTCGATCTCGGCGCGGCCACCGATCTCGCCAATCAAGACGATCGCCTCGGTTGCCGGGTCGGCTTCGAAACCTTCAAGCACATCAACAAATGTCGTACCGATGATTGGATCGCCGCCGATACCAACAATCGTGCTCTGGCCGAGGCCGAGCCGTGTGAGCGCATCAACCGCCTCGTAGGTGAGCGTGCCGCTCTTCGAAACCACGCCGACCGGCCCGCGGCTGGCTATGTTGCCTGGAATGATCCCAACTTTGGCCTCGCCGGGGGTCAGCAGGCCAGGGCAGTTTGGCCCGATCAGCCGTGCACCACGCTCTTTTACAAAGCTAAAGGTGCTGACCATGTCGTTGGCGGGGATACCTTCGGTAATACAAACCACCAGGGCTATGCCGGCGGCGGCCGCTTCGCGCACGGCATCCGGCGCAAATGGTGCCGGTACATAGATGATCGATACATTGGCCCCGGTTGCCGCAACCGCCTCGGCGATCGTGTTGAACACCGGCACCTTGCCGTCGATCGCCGTCTGCCCGCCACGCCCGGGGGTGACACCAGCCACGACATTGGTACCGTAGGCGATCATCTGTCGTGTATGAAATTCGCCTTCGCGCCCGGTAATACCCTGCACCAGCAGGCGTGTGTGTTTATCGACAAGGATGCTCACATCTTACTCCTTCGCACGGTGATGGGGAACCTGGCCTATCGTAGCATAAAGGGAAGGGTGTGACAAATCACACTATACCGGCCGTGCGCCGAAGATCGCCCGCCCTACCCGCACCTGTGTGGCACCTTCTTCAATAGCAATTTCAAAGTCGTCGGTCATACCCATCGAGAGCTCGTTCCAACTGAGGGTGTTGAACTGCCGGGCGAGGGTATCGCGCAACCTGCGGGTAGCGCGAAACGTCGGGCGGGCCGCCTCGGCGGTAGCGCTGAGCGGCGCGATTGTCATCAGGCCGCGCACGTCAAGCCCGCCTAGTGCGAGGATGGCGGCAACATCACGGAAAAACGCACTGCGAATTGCCGTATACTCTTCCCAACCAGCCAGGGCAAAGCCGTCTTTGCTGGCTTCACCCGAGACATTCACCTGTAAGAGGATCGGCAGCCGCCGACCCTGGGCGGCGGCATGACGATCAAGCGCCTGTGCAATCGCCACACTATCAACCGAGTGGACATAATCGAAGAGGGTTGCGGCGCGACGTGCTTTGTTGCTCTGCAGGTGGCCGATCAGATGCCATGTGATTGCGGGGCGCTGCTCGGCCAGGGTTGTGATTTTAGTTTCGGCTTCCTGCACGCGATTCTCGCCAAAATCGTGCAGGCCGGCAGCCAATGCGGCGCTGATGGCCGGTGGTGTATGGGTTTTGCTGACACCAATCAGCCGGATGTCGTGCGGGTCGCGCCCGGCGCGCCGGGCGGCTGCGGTGATTCGTTCGCGGATGGCGGCGATCCGCTGGGCAAGGTCTTCCATGATCTGCTTTCCTGCTCAAGCTGGCTGATTGCTGATCATACCATGATGTAGGCAAAGAGGAGCATCCATGATCAACCCGTTTCAGTTCGAGGCACCGGCGACGCAGATACAATTTGGGGTCGGGGTTGCCGCACAGCTTGGCGCACAGGCACAGGCGCTTGGCATACGGCGGGCGCTGCTGGTGACGGATGCCGTAATCGCCCGGCAAGCGGCGTGTCGTGCCGCGCTTGAATCGCTGGCTGCCGCCGGAATTGAGGCGCATGTCTATGCCGAGGTCGTGCTGGATCCAACCGAAGCGAGTATCGAACATGCGGCCGCACAGTATCGGCGGGTGGCTGCTGATGGATTGGTAGCGCTTGGTGGTGGCAGCGCCATGGATACCGCCAAGGCGCTTGGAGT